>CAMCHB010000119.1 GCA_945874585.1 uncultured Clostridium sp.
GTGGAACATATGCATCTTGCCTCCAGGCAGAGGTCCATATGAAAGAAAAATCAGAACTTTCATTTTTTGTTGAAAACGCAGCAGAGTATTTGACAACTGGAAATAAAAAAGTTGGAGAAGGAACTATTGTAATTATTTCGTCTGTTACAGGAACAACTTCTGAAATCGTAGATGGAGTAAAAAAAGCACAGAAGAGTGGAGCAAGGGTGATTGGTTTTATTGATGTTGCTACTGCAGAACTTGCAAAACTTGTAGACTATGTGATTACATATCCTGCCAATGAACAATTGAAATTTTATATGGTAGCAGATAGATTTATGTACAATGCAGGAGAATTTCCAGAATATGAGGATTTATACAAGGAGTTGGATCAGTATTTGGCAACTGCACTTGTGGAAGTTGAAAAGGAAGCAGATGCTTTCGGAGAAGAATTTGCAAATCGTCATAAGGACGACAAAATTCATTATTTTGTTGGGGCTGGGAACCAGTATGGTGCCACATATTCTTATGCAATGTGTTATTGGGAAGAACAGCATTGGATTCGTACAAAATCTATCCACAGTGCAGAATTTTTCCATGGAATGTTAGAAATAATTGACAAAGATACACCAGTTACAGTATTTATTGGGGAAGATTCTCAGAGATCATTGAGCGAGCGCGTTGCAAACTTCTTGCCACGCATTTGTGGAAAATACAATATTATTGATACCAAGAAATTTGAATTAAAAGGAATTAGTCCAGAGTACAGAGGATATATATCACATTTAGTGATGCATGCGGTAACACAGAGAATTGATGCACATATGGAAAAAGTCAATTGTCATCCTATGGAAATCAGAAGATATTACAGACGTCTGGACTATTAAGGTGGCAAAATGGACAGAAAGATAAGAGTAGCAGCAATAGGAGATAATTGTATTGATTATTATGATTCATTGAATGAATCATATCCAGGGGGAAACCCAGTGAATGTTGCTGTATACATAAAACGATTAGGTGGAGAAAGTTCTTATACAGGTGCTGTTGGAAATGATTCATTCGGAAAAATCATGATAAGTGCAATTCAAAATAAAGGAGTCGATACTTCTCATATTCAAGTGCTGGATGGAAAAACCGCAGTTACACATGTTGACATTGTAGATGGAGATAGAGTGTTTGGAAAATATGAAGAAGGTGTTTTGGCAGACTTTAAGCTAAGAGAACAAGACATTTCCTTTATAAAGAAACATGATTTAGCGGTTACAGGAATTTGGGGAATGATTGAAGATGAGCTTCCACTTATTTCGAAAGAAATTCCAGTTGCATTTGATTTTGCAAATAAATTTGCAAATCCAATTGTTGAGAAAGCGATTCCATATGTGACATATGCATTCTTCTCTTTTGACGAGGAATCACGCAATGAGTTTAGACAGAAATATCATAGCATGGGCTTAAAAGAAAAAGAAAATTGTACGGAACAATTAAAGGAATTCATGAAAGCAATGCAACAAAAAGGACCTAAAGTCATTATTGCAACATTGGGGAAAAATGGAAGCATTGGGTATGATGGAAATTCTTGGTATCGATTTGGAATCATAGAGTGTAAAGTTGTTGATACAATGGGTGCAGGCGACAGTTTTATTGCCGGATTTTTATATGGGATTTTGAATGGATTGAATGTTCAAGATTCGATGGAAGCAGGAGCTCAGAATAGTGCGGTAACAATAGGGTATCAAGGGGCATGGTAGAAGGAGAATATAACAAATGAGAAAAAAATAGTGGCAATTTTATTGACAGCTGCGATGGTAATGGGTATTGCAGCATGCGGAAATCAAAGTGAAAGCAATAAAGAGGCAAAAAAAGACGATAATACAATTACAGTATGGTGTTGGGACAAAACATTTAATATTTTTGCAATGGAAGAAGCTGCAAAAATTTATCAAGAAGATCATCAAGATGTGAAAATTGATATTGTCGAAGTTGGAGATGTATGGAATGCTTATGTTGGCAGTCTTAATATGTACTTTGCCTACCGCTTTAGAGCGTGTCTGAAAAATCATTTCCGCAATCTGCAAACATATCAATGTATTGTGACGCAAAAGAAATAAGATTCCGTAATAGGGAGGAACTCACATTGAAATCAAAGGCAAAGACATTTTTAATTGATATTTTACTTGATATTGTAGGTGGTTGTTTCATTGCGATTGGAGTCTATAATTTTGCAGTGGCATCTGGATTTCCGGTAGCAGGTATATCAGGTATTGCAATCGTGTTTTATTATTTTTGGAAAATTCCAATTGGTACAATGACGACAATTTTGAATATTCCAATTATTTTAATTTGTTACAAGTTGTTGGGAAAACAATTTTTTTTAAGATCAATAAAGACAATGTTAATTTCTAATATACTGATGGACTGGGTTGTTCCATTGTTTCCAATTTACCAAGGTGATATGATGTTATCCTGTATTTGTATGAGTGTATTCTCAGGAATCGGATATGCATTAATTTACATGAGAGATACCTCTACAGGTGGAGCAGATTTTGTTTTGATGGCAATACACAAGGCAAAGCCACATATTTCTGTAGGAAAAATTATCATTGTTATGGATTTTATTATTGTAATTATTGGTGGAATTCTGATGCATGGAAACATTGATAAGATTATTTATGGATTAATTGGAACGTATATTCTATCATTTGTCGTAGATAAGCTAATGTATGGCGTTGATGCTGGAAAACTTGCTTTGATTGTAACAGAAAAGGGACCACAAATTGCGGCAAAAATTGATGAGCTATCACAACGAGGGGCAACTTTGATTAAGGCAGAAGGAAGTTATACAGGACGTGAAAAAGAAGTATTAATGTGTGCATGTAACAATAAAGAAATGCATACGATTCAAGAAGCTGTAAAGAAAGTAGATTCATCAGCGTTTCTTGTTACAATGGAATCGAATGAAGTGCGTGGAAAAGGATTCAAGCCAATATAATATAAAAATTAAGAAGTTCTAGAGCCTTTTTCAGACACGCTCTAGCATGGATCGGTATAAGATTGGATCCGGAACATTATCTTTGATTATGGAACGTTATCACGCGGGAGGAATTCCGATTGAAGAACTCCAGATGATGCCACCAAAAGAGGTGGAATTACTTTTTTATCCTCAGAAAAATATTAAAAAGAAGGATATTCCACTTCCAGATTTCCAGTACTACTATGATAGGATTCATGCCCCAAACAGTCGAGTAAATATCTCTTACTGCTTAATGTTTATGTGCTCGGACAAAGTGATGTAAAAACGACAATAAAAGTATACAACCATGTAGATATGGAAAGAACAAAACGTGAGCTTGCGCGGGTTGAAAAATGGGAAAAAGATAATGCCGATGGTTACACCAAAATTTACACCAATTTGCAGTAATCATATAAAGAGTAGCGTAGATTTATGTGGATATTACACAAAATCATTGTGAAAAACAGCTAAAAAATATACTTGTATGCAGACTTATAATGAGTTATAATGAACAAGAATTTAAGGATAATTCTTCGGGGCGGGGTGTGATTCCCCACCGGCGGTATAGTCCGCGACCCATGGAAACATGGCTGAACCGGTGTGATTCCGGTACCGACAGTATAGTCTGGATGAGAGAAGAGTGCAGCGTGTGTAAGCGTAAAATATAGATTTTCTGATTTTATATCAGGAAAGAAAAAGCACAGAGAGAACACCCCGGAAAGGATTTACTTTCCGGGGTTTTTTTACGCGAGCAACGAGCCAAAGTCCGTGCCTGCACGAGACCTTTAAAGGCTGTCTCTTATACACATCTCCGAGCCCACGAGACCGAGGCTGAGCGCGTATG
>CAMCHB010000120.1 GCA_945874585.1 uncultured Clostridium sp.
TGTCATAAACTTGTTCATCCCTTTTATTCTTTTTTATTTTACCGTAAACTAGTAGGAGTAGAAAATAATTTTTTTCTTAATAAGAGGTTTTTTATCATGGATAATCGTCCAATTGGACTACTAGATTCAGGTCTAGGCGGCCTGTCTATCGCTAAAAAAGTAATTGAAAAACTGCCTAATGAATCCACCGTTTTTATTGGTGATAACGCACATATGCCATATGGCAATCGAACTAAAGAAGATATTATTAATTTAACACGCAGATCAGTTAAGTTCTTGCTTAATAATGATGTGAAGCTGGTAATTTTTGCCTGCAATACGGCAACCGCTGCGGCCATGGGGACAATTGAAAAAGAAATTGAACCGCAGATTATCGGGGTTATTCAATCAGGTGCACTAGCAGCTTCTAGAACTACTAAGAATAAAAAGGTAGCGGTTGTAGCAACTAGTGTAACCGTAGGTTCACATGCTTATGAAAAAGAAATTCATTTCCGTGATCCAGAAATTGAAGTAACAGAATTAGCTACGCCAAAACTTGCTCCATTAGTTGAAGCACAAGAAGAGCATGCGACTAATTTAAAGGTAGTTAAAGAAAGTTTAGCTCTTTTAAAGGGTAAGGATTTTGATACCTTGGTTTTGGGCTGCACCCACTATCCATTAATTGAACAAGAATTCAAAGAAGCAATTGACGATGAAAATGTAACTATTTTAGATCCTGCTGATCAAGTAGCACAATATACATTCAACGTAATGCGCCGTGATGGTTTGTTTAGTGAAGAAGGCCATAAGCCAGTTCATGAATACTACACTACTGGTAATTCAACAAGCTTTGATAAATTAGCGCGTACGTTTATGGATGATGACACTTTAACTTCCAAACACGTAGATACGGAGAACGAATAATGGTTAAAGAAATTTTGTTTGCGACTAGCAATCAAGGTAAGGCACGTGAATTAAAAGAAGCTTTCAAACAAGCTGATGTTGATGTAATCATTAAAACAAATGCGGATTTGGAAAATCCACCACATCCAATTGAAAGTGGTCATACTTTTGAAGCCAACGCTAAAATTAAGGCACATGAATTGGCTGATTTTAGTAAAATGCCAACAATTGCGGACGACTCTGGTTTGATGGTTGATGCATTAAATGGTGAACCGGGCGTAAGAAGTGCTCGCTATGCTGGTGAAGCTCATAATGATGCCAAAAACAATGCTAAATTATTAGCTGAGCTTGGCGGTGTACCCAAGGAAAAGAGAATGGCTAAGTTCTGGACCACAATCGTGGTTTCGATGCCAGGTGAATTTGATAAAGATTTAGTCGTTTCGGGTACATGCGCAGGTCGCATTTTACCATTGCCACAAGGTGAAGATGGCTTTGGTTATGATCCGTTGTTTTATGTACCAGAAAAGGGTAAAACTTTTGCACAAATGACTACTGATGAAAAGAATGAAATTTCTCACCGTGGTCGTGCAGTAGAAAAATTATTACAAGAATTACCTGCTTGGCTTGAACAATTTGAATAAAAAGAAAAAAGGTGTTCATTTTGGAACACCTTTTTGTGTTTATAAGCTAGGAGACCTCTGTAAAAGAAAATGTAATAAAAGATAATATCTATGGCCCGAAATTTAGAAAAATGCGTGTAGCTCATCATATTAATTTAGTTGATGCAGCAAAGGAGATTACTAACAAGTCTACGCTAGCAGAATGGGAAAAGGGCAAGGATAATTTATCCTGGTGTAAAGTTATTGCCTTGCTTTTTAATATCCATGTTCAACCAATGGAATTTTTAGAAAATACGGTCAGTTCACATTTATATTTTTCAATTCAAGATATTGCCGATGCATATGGAGCAAATAATATCAAGCAGCTTAAAGCAATTTCGTTGCAGTATTTAAAGCGGTATCAGGATGAGCCATTAAATAAAAAGGATCTGCCCAAAGCTGAAAGTTTGTTAGAAAAATTAGATACGTTAGAAATAATGAATCTGTATGCGGAAGAAACTATTCGTAAAAAATTCATGCATAGTTTGATTGATTATGCCAAGAATAATGACAGTACTGAAATAGCTTCTTTGTTTAAGTATTTAGATTTTCTAGGACTTAAAAATATGAAATCAGATTTTCAGGTTGCATTTACACAAATTAAACAGATCTATGGTGAATAAATTGGTTTCCGAGATTTCGGAAATAAGTAAATGGGTGCTACTAAAAGCATGATAATAAAAATAGCAAAAATAAATCATGCTTTGAAAGAGGCGCAATTAAGGCATTATGGGTAATCGGAATTCTAGCAATTTTTGTGATGGTGGCAGCGTGTTTGCCGGTAACTAGAAAATATTATTCACGATATGTGGCTAAGCTAGGATGTTGGAATATTTTAATTATTTTTCTACTTTATGTTTTATTTGATATCTGGTTTTTAACTACGATTTCCATGGCAGATAAAAAAGTTTGGTGGATACTTATTCTGATCAATCTTTCAGGAATAATTGCTATTTATAGAACTTACAAAGAAATCAAAAATATTGATCAAAAATAAAAATGCCCAGTTTTTAAAACTGGACATTTTTTACTTAGCTTGGGTTGTTTTTGGGGTAGGCACACTAGCAAATTTAATGCCATTTTTTTGCAAAGTTTGAATGTATTTAGTTAAATACAAATTTCTAACTGCACTTTGTTTTCCTGGCTTAACTTGAAAGTGAATGCCGTAAACAAATTTGTTGCCGGTTTGTTCCGTGATTCCTGTAATCGTTGGACCTTGAACAATTGTCTTTTTCTCGGGTTGAATAGTTTGATTGCATTGCTTGATGAGGCGGCTTACTTCTGTAACATCGTTTTCAGCATCAAGGTCAAGGTTAATATCAAGTGCCACACCGCCATGAGCTAGGTTTTGCACGATGGTAATATTACGGTTAGGAATGTAGATAATTGAACCATCTGAACCTTTTAATCTAGTGGTTCTAAGCCCCAGTTGAACTACAGTTCCTACGTTAGTGCCAATTTGTACCAAGTCACCAACATCGAATTGGTCTTCACTCAAGATGAAGAAACCGTTGACCAGATCACTGACGAATCCTTGGGCCCCCATCCCTAAAGCTAGGGAGAAGATTCCGGCACTGGCCAGTAGCGTTCCAACTGGCACACCTAAAATTGATAAGACGCCAAACAAATAAAAGAAGATCAACGTATATTGGAATAAACTGTTGATCAAAGCAGCAATTGTTTTAGAGCGTTTATTTTTTAATGTATTGTGTTTAGCTAAATAATTGTTAATTAATTTATGCCCAAAGTGAGATAATAGATAAAAGATCAGGGTCGTAATTGCTAACTGCCAAACAGTAGAAAGTAAATTTTGACCGATTTTATTCCAGTCTAGTTTTATTTTTTGAATATTTAATTGTGAGGGAAGCTTCATAGATGGTCCTTTCTTTACATTATGATTCTATAAAATAATAACAATACATAGATTGAGAATAAAGCATTTTCATGCTAGACTTTTTTTAGATAATAATGGAGGTTAAAAATGACAATTTCTTATGGTGCTTTAGCTGGTTTGATTGCGGCTATCGCTTTCTTGATTTTGGTATTGTTTACAATTCCAATGCTTACTAGAACCGCAAAATTATTAAAAGAAACCAGTACAACTATTCAAACAACTAATGAATCATTAAAAAAGATGACAGAAGATATGGATAGTCTGATGGATCAAACAAATGATTTGTTGGATAAAACTAATGACCTGATGGTCGATATTAATGGTAAAATGAAGACGTTAGATCCAGTAGTTCAAGCTGCTGCAGATTTAGG
>CAMCHB010000121.1 GCA_945874585.1 uncultured Clostridium sp.
ACGTATTCTGTTGTCACCATATTTCCCCATACCTAATTCAAAGGCAATATCAGCTGCTGATTTCTTTCCTGATAGATAATCCTGTGCAGCCTTCAGTTTCTGTTCAAATGTATATTTTGCTTTTCGTCCCATAATAAAACCCCCTAAAAGCAGGGCAGTACATTTTGTGTATTTGTACTGTCTACCTTTAGGGGATCATATCATTATTAATATCTTTTCTTTTTTTATCTCTTATATAAAGTGTATTCATGTGTAGCCACTCTATCTTTTTCCGGTGGCAGTTCCATATAGTTCCCATATGTTCTCTTCAAAATCTCATCATATCCCACTGGAATTTTAACTTTAATATTTTCAAATGGAACCGTTAAGCTTTTTTCAAAAAGGGCTCTATCAAATACATACAAATCGCCATCCCAGCACAAGCATCCAACCAGTGTGCTTTCCTCGTACAAATATGTGTTACTCAATTTTTCATATTGATCCAAGAAGAAATCCTTACCAAATAAATGTGCAATCTTAAATCCTATATATTTAAGAAAGGTAACTGCGATACTTTGGTCTTTCGGTCTCGTATACTTGTCTCTAATAGCCCATCCAACACATTTTGCTAATAGATTCCGTTTTTTCTCCAACTTCTTTCTTGCTGCGTTTTCATCTGTTCCCGCACCATCAAATGGATAGATATCTATGAACATTCCAGAGTCATACTCCACAATGTTGTCATAGATTGCTTTATATCTCATATCCTCAAATCTTGAAATTGTGTATGGATAATCTTTACACACTTCTCGATTTAAAATTTTAAACGGATACAGCTCTTTTTCATTTTTTCTACAGTAATTGATAAATTTATCGTAATCAGGTCTCAACATAATCACATCAAAATCATCATCCCAAGGAATAAACCCTTTATGTCTGATAGTTCCAATCAGTGAGCCCCATGCCACATAATAATTAATGTGTAGCATATCGCAAATACTTGACAACTTCTCAACTATTTTCAAAGTACCTGCATGAATTTCATCAATGTTTAATGGCTTTTTTGTTTCCATGCTTATCTCCTTCTCCTTGTATCTATCTGCTTATATATTCCTGTCTTATAAACCAAATATCCTGTAAGTGGAATAACAACCACTGCACACGCTGCCCATCTAATTAAAAGATGGTTTATGAAAATCAAATCAAACGCTGCCATTCCACAAACGATACTAGAATATATAAACAGGTATTTAATAGATAATACATAAAATTCAATCACTCTATGTGAAATAATAATGTGAAGTGCCAAATAACATATATAGGAAAACAATGTTGTATACGCTGCTGCAACATACCCAAATTTTGATATGAATATATAGTTCGTCACTAAATTTATTACTGTAGCAGCCATCGTTCCAAACATGATATATATTGTTTTTTTCTTGTAGTACTCAGACGGAACAATTATGTTGTATAAAAAAAGAACAAATGCATCCATAATCATCGGAATTGCAACGTATTTACCAGATTCGTAGTTTTTTCCACCTAGCACAAAAATCAATTCGGGTGAAAGTGCCAGCAATCCTACTGCTAAAACTACAAAAAACAAACTTAGTTCTTTTGCCCGCTCTTTGATTTGGTTGATATTGTCATCGGCCATCTGATCATAGAACCATGTACTCCATGCAGTTGAGATTGAATCAGTAAGAATTGTTAAAATCAATTTAATGTTTCCCGCAAGGCTATAAATTCCCGCTTCTGCATTGCCTACCATAGATCGAATCATAATTCTATCGAATTGTGCCAGCAACACCTGTGATATACCATGTGGCACAATAGGCAGACTGTATTTTACCGCAAATTTCCAGTACGCTTTATTAATTCTTGGCTTAGCTTGCTTATATATCGAAAGCAAGAGAACTAACGCAAGAAGGCAAATCGTTACAGTTCCGCCTACTATATATCCCACATCTCTTTGGTCTCGGAATATCGTAAGTATTAAAACAAGCGAAAGTAAAACATTACCAACCGAGTTAAACAGAGATGCCGCAAGATATTTTCCGTAAGAATACTCCAAACTAATCAGATTATTATATAAAGCCAAAAGAGAAGCACCTAGGCTATAGAAAACCAATAAAATAATCTCTACCTCGCTGAAATCAAGTAGTTTCGACAATTGGTTTCCGAAAACACTAGCAATTAAAAGGAGTATCAGCGCATTCAATAAATAAATCAAACTGACTGATGAAGTATATTTCTTTATCTTTCCTTTAAACTCTAGATTTGCGCTTCTAATACTTGTATGGATTGAAAGTCCAACGACCACATATAATATTGCCTCGTATGAAGCAAAAACATTATATACGCCAAATTCTTCAGTTGTCAGCAAGCGGCTAAAAAGTGGCAATGTCAGAAAATTTATTCCCTTTATAAGAATGTTTCCAACTGTATAGCCAATACCTGCTTTGATTACTTTGTTTTCTTTTGCCATTTGTTTATCTCCGAACTAACATCAACTTTAAAAGAATGTTTTATTATATAATACGTTAGCATTGCTACAACAATAGCTGGTCCCAAAAATAGCGTATTTTGGAAAGATGTAAAAAACCAATACGGTACATACCAAAAGTACAATGTTCGATATGTTAACTTTTTCGACTCTTTTCTCGATTTTCTTTCAAATTTATAGCTTATGAACATAGCAACAATAATTGGAATTACTAATAGTAAATCAAAATCATAATAGTAATCCCAAAAAGCAGTTGGAACAGTTGCTAGACCGTTAGTAATAAGTCTATTTTTCAATTGTCCAGTTGTATCAAGCCCAAAAAGATTGTCTACCTGAAGTAATCCAAAATACAAGGAGAAGAATGAATATAATCCAATATAATTATGAGTCACCTTTCTTCTCAAGATGTTAATTTTCAAATTATTAAACGACATCGGAAAATAACCATAGAATGGAGCCAACCATTCTGCCCATTTAGGACCACTAAATGCGATTCCAGAGCCATATGTAAATTCCGCGTTATGAAGATTCATTCTATATTGGGTAAAAGTTGATAAAGCCACAAATCCAATTGCTGCTACCAAAAAAATAGTTTGCTTTATCCGCCTAATTTTTTTCTTTTCAAATTTTGATATAGTCTTTTTAATTGTATCTGTTTCAAAAAATAATATAAGTGATCCAATCTGTACAATAGCCATCACTATACTCATTCGCGCAAGGCGAGTTATAACTGGAATTATAATATCCACTAATGAAAAAGCAATTGCCGACTTACGTCTTGTTGATTTATAATAATAGTAATTATACGCCAGTAAAAGATATTGAGCATTTGTGAAATAAGATATTATTGGTGCCGAATAAGTATGAATATCTATTCCAACCAATCCAGGAACAAACGAACCTGATCCAAGATAATTTTCCAAAAAGTATAAAACTATATAAGTGCAATTTATAAGTCCATATAATTGTCTGCCAAACTTAGTAACATAAATTCTTCCATCAATACTTCTTATATGAGTATTTTTTCCCTTATACGCATTTGCAACATATATTGTGCATAAAACAGCAAGTGTCACAAATATGTAGTCAAATACAAATGACTCTGTTCGGTCTGAAAGATCCGACCAGTATAACAAATAAAGGAACAAAGGAAAATAAACACCAGCAGTTAAATATGTAATAATACTGAATCTCTGTTTTTGAATAAAAAATACATAACTCCAAAGCAAAAACATATATCTGTCTCTTATACACATCTCCGAGCCCACGAGACCGAGGCTGATCT
>CAMCHB010000122.1 GCA_945874585.1 uncultured Clostridium sp.
AATATGGAATAAAACAAATCTTTTTCATATTTCGTGGCTCCAAAAAACCACATTGTTATACAATATATCAAAACCATAGTAATGGTTTTTATACAGAAACCTGCCCACCCTGAATAAATTATTTTAGAAGTTATAAGTCCAACAATAAGTGTTGCGCTTAAGCATGGAATAATTCCTTTGAATAAGCCAAAATAATAGCGTTTAAGACTTATATTTAGCTTTTTCTTAAAGATAACATTCATTACAACAACATCTCCAAGAATAAGCGAAATAAAAGTACCGATTGTAGCACCTAGCAGCGGATTCCATTGGATAAGTAGAACTGTTAAAACAATGTTTAAAAGAACTATAACAAATTTCAAGACTGCCTGTTCTTTATGTTGATTTTTGGCCCATAAAATTTGGGTCCCCATGGACTCTGTAAGGATAAAAATATACGCAAACATCAGAATGGATGTAACAACATAAGCTTGAGAATTCTCTTCTCCTGCCCATAGTATTACAAATTCATTTCCGTTAACGAGAAAAACAACCCATATCAGAGATAATACCATGAATACTATTCTGCCTATTTTAACCATTTCGCTTGCGATTCTGTCCGGGGTTCCTTCTTTTTCAACTAACCTTACAACCCCTGGCATTAAAACATTGGTAAAGGCCGAACCAATTGATTGAAAATACTGTACAATCTGTGTTCCAATTCCATATACGGCTAAAATGACTGCAGAGGACTTCACTAGTGAACCAATAAGTACTTGATCAACGGTCGAATTCAACTGAGTAGCAATCATCTGGAGTAATATTAAGGATGAATAAGTTACTATTTCTTTTACGAAAGATAAATCAATTCCCTTAAACAATGGCTTAAGTTTAATTACACCCAAAACATATGCAATAAAGAAACCGCGGCATAACACCGTCATGAGCAGGTTAACCGCCACTATGCCTACGCTCCCCCATCCACGAAGCAAAATTGCATAGGTTAGAATCATCCTTATGATAATCTGGAGAATGGACGCTGTCCTAGATACTGCAAACTTTTCATATGCAATCAAAACATTGCTATATACTGTTGTTCCTAATGTAACTGCTGAATTTAACATTGTAATACCGAGCAAGTTTTGACCCAGTTTTACTTCTTCAACAGATAATCCTTTTGCAAACACTGTTGGAAAGATTGAAATCAGAACAAAACCAATGATGACGGCAATTATCGCAATTATCGAATAGAACACCATAACCACTGCCATAAACTGGCTTTCTTTTTCGTTATTTTCCTCGACTTTATATTTAGCTATATATCGTATTATCGCATTACCAACACCAAGATCAAGTAAAAGTAAATATGCGTTTATCGCAGCAACCAGTTTATATACTCCGTATTCTGCCTGTCCAAGCGTTCTAATAATAAATGGTGTAAGTAGTAATGTTGAAAGAACTTCAAATATCATCAATACATATGATAGAAGGACTCCAACTTTTCTGTTCATAATTTTTACTCCCTGTATTTTATTACTTTTGCAGGAACTCCGACTGTAATAGCATTTTCAGGTATACTTTTTGTTACCGCTGACTGAGCCCCTATTACGAACCATCGCATAGTGTAACTCCATTTAAGATTTTTGCCCCTGCTGCAACCCAAACCCCTGTACCAATTTTTATGGGCTTGACTGAATTTTCCTGTTTTTGAATAAGTTTCCCTACTTCAATACCATGATCACAATCAATAATATAACTTTGTGCAGCAATCATGCTGTATGGCCCTATCTGTACCCCCGGTCTTTGGAGGAATAGATAATTGTCCCATTACCGATATCTACGTTATCACCAATTGCAATTTCTCCGTCGCCAAAAAACATACAATCAGGATAAATGGTAATATTCTTCCCTAATTTAATATTCTTGTTAATTAGCGTTATTTTCCCAACAATAGAGAATTGTTTGTGATCACAATTAGTCATAGCTTTGAAAACTGCTTTTCGATATTCTCTTGCTATTTTATTACCTTATCAATTAGAATTATAAATCTAATTTAAAATTCCCCCAATAACGTTTTTAGTTCTCGCTCAAAACTATTTGATAATTTGGAGATTCTTTCTCTGCTATTATAATATTCATCAATATTTACAGATTTAATCGCATTTGCAATCTCTTCAGGTGTCTGTTTTGTATAGTAGTAAAGCATATCTCCAACTGCAGATTCTTCAATTGCTGGAATTTTTATACTAACCACTCTAAGTCCATTCGCTAAATAAGATAGTATTTTACTAGGGAATGACGTAGCATTAAAAGCAGCTGTTGGGTCTTGTGTACTTAACCCGATATCACAACTTTGAATAAATCTAATATAATCCTCTCCAGAAAGCAGGCCATCATAAGTAATTCTTGCCTTCGATTGGGATGAAACACTTGAAATCAAATCTTTCATATCCTGAATCTGTTTCTCAGAACCAAATCCTAAAATATGAATATGATAGCCATCAGGAAGAAATTCTGTTGCTGCTGCTGCTGCTGCACCTCCTTTTCTAGGATCCAGCGTCCCTGCGTAGACACAATGAATTATTGAGTCTGATTGTCCCTGCAAGCTTTCTTTAAAGATATTGCAATTTCTATCTTGATCTATCTGATATGTACCATGGATGATTATACTTGGCTTGGAATCGGTATTAATAATTTCATCAAGCAATTTCGTTGAAAAAATATAACCATTTGCTTTATGTGCGGCCGCAATTTCCTTTTTTCGGAGTTTGGTTTTTCCAATCACATCAGCATATATTTCCTCCATTTCAAGTATAAATCTTTTCTTCTTTTTATCGAATAAATCTATGACCTTAAACAGACCTAACGAATGATAGATTACAACCTTGCTCTCATTTCCCAAGCATTTTTTACATAAATACTTCCTTATTTTGATCCAGGAGAGCGCTCTCCCTATAACCCTGAGAATTCGAAATTTTGATGTGTAATTTGTAAAGAAAACCACACGGGTTCCATTTTTTTCGATCTCATACCCCGACTTCTTTCCAAAGAAAGATTTCCTATCATCATCAACACAAAAAGAAAGTACCTCAACATCATATCCAACTTTTTTCAGACTGCTAATAATATAGTCCATCTTTGTATCAGCTGCTGGAGCAGTCTTTCGTTTGCTATTACCGGACGGATCACTATAATAACCTATATAATATATTTTTTTCATAAAACACCTCACATCCAAAAAAGTCAAGCTAGGTCTGTATCATTTAACTATTCCAAAAAAATAAATAAGGAATAACACTCTTTGTCGGTAGCTGTTGAAGTAACATATACATGCCGCCAATAAAATAGCATAGCATTCCCAATAATCTGATTTTTAAATCTCTTAGTCGAGCAATAATACTTGGAATTAGGATTATTTCGAATATGGAAAAATAGAAATATAATCGTGCTAATGCGGGATGATACTTTACTATGGGTAATAGAACTGCAGCTATTAAAATTGCTATATACGAAATTTTGTGTTTTTCGATAAAATCTTTATCAAATGTATTGATGTACAAACAAAGTAGTATTGTGATTACAAAAAAGATTTCTCTAAACCACCCTCCTGTCTCTATAACTAAATAATTTTTTCCCAGAGAACTTAATGCCGATATAAATAGTTCTCTTAACGGCGTTAAACCTGCAATGGCAACACAGAATGCTATTCCTGTCCAAATGTAAATGTTTCTATTATTGATTCTCAAAAGTACTGAGACAAATAA
>CAMCHB010000123.1 GCA_945874585.1 uncultured Clostridium sp.
ACCTTAGAATTTATTGATCAATATTTAGAAAAGAAATTAGAAGAAAACGATGAATTTATTGTATTTACGTTTTATGAATTGCGTGTGAAATCTGACTTAACTAAAGAAGATACTCTTGTTTTTTTACATCTAGTGACACAAAAATTATTAAATATGGGGTATGCTATTTACCAAACCAAAGAAACTTATCACTATCATCAAGAGGAAAGAATTGTACCAGATAATCAATTACTGGTGGCTATTAAAAAGTAAAAAAGAATCAAATTTTACCATTTACATAAAAAAATTGCAAAAAAATTGTGAAATTTCAATGAAAAAACGAAAAAAAATAAAAAAAAGTGTTATAATAAGATTAGGATACCAAGGGGTATCATTTTAAAATAGGGTTGTTCTTAAGAAAGGATGTTTTAGTTTTGAATAAGACAGCAACAGTGGCTCAACAATCTGAAAGTTTAGTAGACATACGAGTTATCCTCCGGATAATCACTTGCTTACTAATCGCTATAGGTGGTTTTGTTATTCCATTTATTTTATCTTCTGGTCAGGAAGTTGAAGCAGAAAAGCAAGTAATTGCTCAAAAAATGGAAGCAGATCCAGTTGTACAGAGTGTTGTGTCCAATGCACCGCAGCAAAGCAAAAACCTGCCGAAAGAGCAGGAGAATCCCAATGCTGCAGTGGCTGTTACAGAAGCGACAGTCGACGAAAAATCAAAACCAGATGAACCGCAACAGCCAGAAAAGACACAAGCTCCACAAGGCTTGCAGTTAGTAAATCCTTTTACTGGAGCAACAATAGCTATTTCAGAAGACGAATTCGAAATGGCATGTGAAGTTGTAGAAGCAGAAGGTGAATCTACCGGTTTTGAAAACAAAGAAGAGATTGCAGAAGTAATTCGCAATCGGATGTTCAATGCGGGATATCGAGCATCCAGTTTGGTGGCTCTTTTTCGAGCACCGGGACAGTTTGAAACAGTGGATTCAGAAGGTAATGTGAGAAGAAGTGGAAGATATTTTACTTTTGAAAGTGTACCGGAAGAAACCAAACAGGCTGTTCGAATAGCTTTTAATGGACAAGCTAATTTGCCAGCCAATGCTTTAGGTTGGCGAGGAAATGGCTCCAGAAATATTATTGTTTATGAATAATTTTTTAAACAATAATGTGATACAATTAAAGTGTTTTCAATATTAAAGGAACAACCCAAAGTGCTCAGTAATTATTTTACTGGGCATTTTTTTTCGCCAAAAAGAGGCAACATAATAATTTAATTTATGTATATACTATGAAGTGTGGGGGTGCAAAAAATGAATAAAAATCAAAAAATAAATTGTCATGTTGAAAGTTGTGTTTACCAAGATCCAGAACAGAGTAAATGTTCACTAGAAGAAATTGTGGTACAACCTTGTGATGGATGTAGTACAGGGGAAGCAGACGAGTCTATGTGTGGTAGTTATGAATGCTACAAAGAGGGCAATTACGATGATGAATAGAAAATATTAGTTTTTAAGAAATAGAAATAATGCCATATTATTTCTATTTCTTAGTATTGACAATTATTTTAATTAGGAATAAAATGAAAAAGTATTTCAAAGGAGGAGATGTAGAAAAATGAGTAAAAAAGAATGGTTAAAAAGAAGTTTATTGGCTGTTATGGCAATTGTTGTTTTATTTGCTTTAACAGGATGTGGTAATAAAAAAACCAATGAAAACAAAACAGATGGAAGTACGGAAGAGAATAGCACGAGTGATTTAGCAAATTTACCAGAATACAAAATGGATAGTACAGAAGATACACAAGAGTTCCAAGATGCATCATCAGGTGCCAAATTTAATTACCCAGCCAAATGGGAAGTCATTGAGCAAGATGGACAAAAATTGGTTAGGGACTCTTCTTTGACAGGTGCATCTGTCAATGTTAATAGCGCTGATTTGCCAGACTCTATGACATTTGATACTTTCATTGCGGTTTCTATTCAAGGGTTAAAACAACAAATGACGATTGAAGGTGATGTTAGCCAAGAATGGATTAACCTGAATGGAAAAAGAGCTGCAAAATTGGATTATGCAGCAA
Organism: uncultured Clostridium sp.; assembly: GCA_945874585.1. Lineage (GTDB taxonomy): Bacteria > Bacillota > Clostridia > TANB77 > CAG-508 > CAMCHB01. The sequence goes on from CAMCHB010000123.1 coordinate 2,069, forward strand.
AACAAACCGATGCAACTAATGTAAATATTGAGCAAATTGTTTTCAAGAATGATAAAAAAGTATATATTTTAACAACCGCTGTTTTGGCAGATAATGCAGAGGTGGCACAACCAGAATTACAAAAAATTGTAAAAAGTTTCCGATTAGATTCCTAAAAACAAAAAACGTAGAGCACACAAAAACTCTACGTTTTATTTTATAGCATAGGAAAGTTATACTTTCTTATGCTATAAAAAGCTACAATCGTTTTTGTTCTTATTTTAAATGTCTTTGGATATACAAATTAGCCTCCTTTTTAGCCAAATCTCTTCTTTTATCATATAACTTTTTACCTTTTCCAATACCAATTTCTACTTTTACTTTGCTTTTGGCATTAAAATAAATCGAAATAGGAATCAAAGAGTAGCCTTTTTGTTTTAATAAACCAATCAATTTAAAAATTTCTTTTTTATGAAATAATAATTTTCGATCACGTAGAGGATCTTTATTGTAAATATTGCCCTGTTCATAAGGGCTAATATGTAAATTCAAAATATAAGCTTCACCATTTCTGATGATACAATAGGCATCTTTCATATTGATTTTTCCATTACGTATGGATTTTATTTCAGTTCCGCTTAAAACAATACCAGCTTCCATGGTATCTTCAATTGTATAATTGTGTCTAGCATTTGGATTTTTGGCAATCAATTTTGACAATGAACTCACTCCTTTATGTTCTCTATTGTAACTGAAAAATGAGATAAATGCAAACAAAAACGAGGATTACTCGTTTTTGTTTGTTGTATTTTGCATACCATAGTACCAGATTAGACCAATGATAGCAACCGCTAAGATAGCAAGTACAAACCAAGTCCACATGGTGTTAGAATTCATTCCTAAAAATGCATTGGCATTGGTTCTGGTTGCCATGTAATTATTATTGGTTCGAGTAGTTGTTGTACGGGCAGCTGTATTGGTAGCACCTTGCATGCCACTTTTTATACCATCTCCAGCATCCTTCATAGCACCTTCTACATGATTGGTTGCATTCTGAACGGTGTTGGCAGCTTTATTCCAAGAATCCTTTATTTCTGCACCAGCATTTTCAGCGAATACAACATGAGAAAATAAGAATAAAGTGAAGAGGGTTATAAAAAATGTAATTATTTTCTTTCTCATAATTGCCTCCTTGTATAAAAAAAATATAATTGCTTACAATAAATAAGTCTAATTATAGTATGGAAAAAAACAGATAAAATATGCTAAGAAAAAAAGTCAGAAAAGAGAATATATGGAAAAAAATAAAGACTACTACACCAAAAAAGGTTTCATAGTCTTTGTTTTTATTTTTTTAATCGAATGAATACAGCGATTCCTAATAGAATTAACAAAACACCAATCACAATCATAAAGATACTCAAAATATTACTTAAACCTAATGTAGATTCTGGTAGGGAAGAGCTAGTATTCACAGATGTCCTTTGAGGATTTGTACTGCTTGATGATGATGTGGTTGTTGTCGTTGTACCACTACTGGTTGTAGAAACAGCATTAGATGTTGTAGGTGATGTTGTATTGGTTGTCATACTTCCTGTTCCCATAGATGTTGTGGCATTAGCTGTATTACCAGTTACATTTGTTGCACTTGAAATAGTTCCATTGCTAGGATTGGTAGCATATAT
>CAMCHB010000124.1 GCA_945874585.1 uncultured Clostridium sp.
GCCAAATCACTCCCAACGAAATACTCGGCAATATCTTCCAGCACTTCTGCGTGGGGAAGTGAAAGGCATAGAAAAGGGGTTAAAAAGATACTTGAAAAAAGTAGGAAAGTAGGACTAAAAAGCACTGAATATCAGATAATTAAGGAGATAAAAAAACTTATATTTTAGCCCGGCTACCATATAGGTCAAGTCTATGTTAACCAACTGATATTCAGTTGGTTACATATGACGTATCGATAATATACTCCATTAAATTATAGGTGACACAAGTACCACACATTCTCTTTTCGGGTAGTAGGAAAATTCTAATCGGGGGCTTTACCTACTACCCGATTTGTTAATAACTTAATCCACTTAAAAAAATACGGCTATTTTATAATATAGCCTTTTTTGCTCAATCTTCTGTAAATAGACCCGTTTTGGGCATTTTTAATGAAATTGGGCACAGCTTTTTTGAGATAATTCATCACAAGAGTTGCTTTTTCGTGAGAATTAATATTTTGTTTGTTCAGTATAGTTAATTCCTTTTCTAAAGGTTTACTCTTGGTACTATCAAGCATACGCAAAGAAATTATGATTTGACTTATTAATGTATTAACGTTTGCGACACCTACAAAAATTCGATTATCAGGTTGTTGATCGCCTAATAAATGTACATTATAAGCCATTGATGCAAAAAACTGGGCATATTTCGCATCAATTCCACCATGTGCGAAACCAAATATTTTCTCTGTCTCTTCGTTTATTTTATGATTTCTCCTTTTCTGTTCGGATTTAACTAATAACTTAATTTCATTTATAGTTTTTTCTTCATCGATATAATTTAATCTACAATAAGTTCTTATATGTCTTTCTAGATAAGGGCTCCATGGTTCTACGTTATATCCCCAATGAAATAGCAGTCGATGATAATTTGGTGTTGCAATCTTGAAGTTCGGATATTTACGTTCTAAATATCGATGGAACATGGTATTATCTATCATATCAGAACTTATAAATTTAGTCCAACTTTTGTTTGAACGTGTATCTTTACTTCTGCTGAATAGCTTAATATTGTATTCAAATCCGAAAACGTCCATCATATCTTCACAGTGCGCAATAAATGAGCTGTGTGCCATTGTTGAAATGGCACACGCAAAAATCAGAAATGCGAAGATTATTCTTTTCATCAAATTCGTTTAAAAAATATTCTTTATATAAGTCCATGTAGATTCCCACCAAGACGTTTCGTCTCCGGAATTGTTATCTAAATTTTTATCTTTAATGATATCATCTTCTTTTTTCGCATCATCATTTGACGAGAACCAACCACTTATATAGGACCATATCTTACTCCACCAAGAAGGATCATCATTAATGTCTTCTGGTTTCTTATCAGCTTTTTCAATATACAGATATTCATTCTTAGCATTAGAATTTGCAAACGAATACCTCTTGGCATCATATATCATATATGGTGTAAACGTATTTAGATCATCATCATATTTATATACTACCTGTAGATTATTTGCAAATACTAATCTCAGATAATAACCTTTTTGAAGGTCTGAATGATGAACTTTATACTTAAGTGTGTCGCCATAAAACTCTACCGTTAAATCCTCAGAACTCTTACTAAATTCCTTGTTCATTTCACTAATTTTACTAAAAGAAAGTTCTGTTCCAGATTCTGGCAGAGCATGATCTTTGATCTTTGCTAAATCAAGATTTGCTTTTAATTTATATGTACCATCACTTAATGTCTCTACATACAAGAATTTGAGGTTTTTATTTGCTTTAAAACAATCAATATCGTTAATTTCCTCTTCTGTTATAGAGTTGCAATCAGTAGCTTTTAATTGATGAATAATAACCTCTTTATTATCATGTTCTTCCAAATACATGTATACGTCATTTGATGAAAAAAGAGTTTTATTAGACAACAGCAAATGGAAATCATCATTAAATTTCTTTCCAATCCAAAATGTGTACCATGTCCTTTTATAGCAATCTATGAAATCCAAATTCCGATTAATTTGCTCCCAAGGGTTTGATTGAGAATAAATCAAATAAGTCAAGAAGGAATCAAAACTAACGGAAGTCGTATTCTTAAATGTTTCAAGTATAGCTCGATAAACAGGAGGAAATGATTTTGCATATGGCAAAAGATTTGCTGCTGCCATGAACAAAACATCTCTATCTGATGCTTGCGGATCATCTATACCTGCTCTTATTAATTGAAAACCTTTTTCTGCTTCTCTTAATTCGTAAATGTAAACCATTGCACATTGAAGAACAGCAGCACTATTACTTGGTAAATTTTTTATTGCAACAGAAACTAGTTCTTCTTTTTCGCCAGCAGAAAGAGTCTTGTCATATGTTAACATAGCCAATGCAATACAGCCACTTCTTTCATCATATCGAAGAATTGGTGTTCTTTTATACATCTGAAGATATACTGAGAATTGCATTTTTGCATTTGAATAATCACCCTTATCTAAATAAGCCATACCTAAATGATAGTAATATTCAGGTATTTGCTTATATACTTCATAATTATCTTGCAAAAGTCTTAATCTTCTAGAGGCATCAGCAATTGTAATATAGTCATTGAATATATTTGCTGTTGCTTCGGTTAAACGATCGCTCTCGTTTAAATGGTATTTGTTATATAAATCAAAGACAATTCCTTGAGCTGATTTGCGCAACTCATTAATTGTTTGCATATCCTCCTTGCGTAGTTCCCACATTGCTTGAAGTTCTTCAATGTTCTGCTCACCCTGCATGGTTTTATATTCAACAACAGATCGGGCAGCAGAGAGTAACGATTGAAAAGCAAGTTGTGGACCGAATCCACCATTGCCTGTCAAAAGCATTGTTGGACTCAGTGCATTAGAAATAGCAGCCCATTTCATATTATCTCTTTTTATGGACTGAATTCGTCTCATTAAATTTCTTTCTTCTTCCGTTATCTCAAACTTACTAACAGCATCCATTAAGTCTATTCTAAAATCCCTGATTTCAGGCAGACCTATAATTTGCTGCATTGTCAGATTATTAATAAGCTGATCTGATTCATGTTCAAGAACAGACATAGACTTATTATGAACAATATTAGTCAAACTATTTATGCAGTAATTCATTTGCGCTACTACATTTTCATCATTTGTCATACTATTGCTCTGTCCCCATACTTGGGTACAAGAAAGACTTAATGCAATTAATGCATATATATATTTTTTAAAATACATGCTATCGTTTCTAAGAATTTAAATTATTCGTTTTTTTAACCTTGCAATGAATTTGAATCCGGAAATTAAATGATCCATGCCAGACACAAGCTAACTATCCTCATACTATTTAGATTTCAAGAAACTTGTAAATTTATAAAAACTATACTCCAGCATTCCTATTTTGTTGGCCAAAGTAATTCCGTCACATTAACGTCAAGTAACATTGCTGTTTCTCTCAGAGATTCTAAATTTGGTTGCATGGTGTTTGTACACCATTTTGAATCAGTCCCTTCATCTTTGCCAAGTTGGTTTGCCAACCATCTGTTAGTTTTCTTCTTTTCAGCAAGAACAACTTTAAGGCGATTAATATCTTTAGTCATATTCATTCTATTTTTCATGCAAAAGTAGATTATTTAATTTATTGTACCAAATTAATTAAGAATTATTATCCAAATATTACCCCAATTCGGGATAAAATAGCGATTAGTTGCATGTGAAGACAGATACGTGAA
>CAMCHB010000125.1 GCA_945874585.1 uncultured Clostridium sp.
GTTCAGACCATAGAGGTTTTTTATTAAAAGAAGAAGTACGCAAAAGATTAGAACAAGAAAATGTGATTTGTGAGGATTTTGGTACTTTTTCAGAAGAAAGAACAGATTATCCTTTGATTGTTCCAAAAGTAGCAAAGGCAGTACAAGAAAAAACTTGTGACCTAGGTATTTTAATTTGTGGAACAGGCTTTGGAATGTGTATGACAGCCAATAAATTCAAAGGAATTCGTGCAACCACTTGTTATAACGAAGAAACAGCTGAATTGTCAAAACGACACAACAATAGCAATGTTTTAACAATGGGAGCTAATTATTTGTCTGTGGAAGAGGCGATGAATATTATACATGCATGGCTTCATGCTAAATTTGAAGGTGGCAGACATGAAAAAAGATTAGAAGAAATTGCTGCAATTGAAGCAGAAAATATGAAATAAAAACAAAGGATGAAAATACAGAAAAATCTAAAAAAGAGTTAGCAAACTCGAATGGAGGTTCACATGTGGGGAGATATTGCAATCGCATTTATGCTAGCATTTATTATTGCATTTGTTTTAACACCATATACCATTAAATTAGCGATTAAAACAGGGGCTATTGATGTACCAAAAGATAAAAGAAGAGTGAATCAAAAGGCAATGCCAAGATTACGGGGGGATTGCCGTTATTGCAGGATTTGTTGTATCCATTCTTTATTTATTAGTGATTATGAGTATGGAGGGAACCATTAACTTATTTGGAGAGGATGCCTATTTCAAAAAATTAGTTGGTTTTGGCATTGGCATTTTACTATTAGGAATTGTTTGTTTTATTGATGATTCCAAAGGCGTTCATCCTTTAGTGAAATTGGCAACCCAAATTTTAGTAGCTATTATCGCCGTATGCAGCGGAATCCGTATTGACGATATTGATATTGATTTTATCAATCAATCTAGTTGGCATGATGCATTTTATACCATTTTAACCATTGGATGGATTGTTGGTATTACGAACGCTATCAATTTAATTGATGGCTTAGACGGTTTGTCTACAGGAATTGCGATTATTGCATCTATTTCATTGCTTATTATTTTTGCCTTAAACGCTTCTCCGATGATTTCTATTATTCTTATCACAGCTTTAGCAGGTGCTTTAATTGGATTTTTACCATTTAATTTCAACCCTGCCAAAACCTTTATAGGGGATGTAGGATCCAACTTTTTAGGATTTGCTTTATCCATTATTTCTATTTTGGGAATTGCCAAAACCTATACTGCTATTGTCATTATTGCACCTTTAATTGTACTAGCATTACCTGTTTTTGATACTTTGTTTGCCATTGTAAGAAGATTGGTGACTGGAAAATCTATCAAAGCCATTATTATGCCTGATAAAGGCCATTTGCATCACAAACTAATTAGTAAAGGTTACACACAAAGACAAGCTGTTCTTATTTTATATGGTATTAGTGCAACCTTTGGTATGTTTGCGATTATTCTATTAGATAGTGGAATTTGGAAGGCTTTATCTTTTGCTTTGATGATTGTGGCAGCTATGTTTATTGGATACAATAGTATATTTAAATTAAAAGAAGAGAATAACGAGCTAGAAAAAGAGATGGAAGAAGAAGTGGAATCCAACAAAGTTCGAAGCGATAAAAAAGTTTAGAATAAAGGAAGATGGGAATGCCAAAAAAATTATTGATAACTGAAAAACCATCTGTTGCTATGGAATTTGCTAAAGTATTGCATGTCAACGGTGTACGAAAAAATGGCTATTTGGAATCCGATGAATGGGTTGTGACTTGGTGTGTCGGTCATTTAGTAACCATGTCTTATCCAGATAAGTATGATGAAAAATATCGTTTTTGGCGATTGGATACGTTACCTTTTTTGCCAAAAGAATATCGATATGAAGTCATTCCATCGGTTGAAAAACAATTTGCCGTAATTCAAAAATTGTTTCAAAGAGATGATATTTCGACTATTTATGTAGGAACTGACTCGGGACGTGAAGGAGAATACATTTACCGTTTAGTAGAGCAAATGATTGGCGTAAAAGGAAAAGAAGAAAAACGTATTTGGATCGATTCACAGACAGAAGAGGAAATGCTACGAGGAATTCAAGAAGCAAAAGAACTAAAAGAATATAATAGTTTAGCTGATGCGGCTTATTTGCGTGCGAAAGAAGACTATTTAATTGGAATCAATTTTTCACGTTTGCTTTCTTTGATTTATGGAAGAAGAGTGGCGAAAAAATTGGGAGAAGAGCGTATTGTTATATCGGTAGGACGTGTAATGACATGTGTATTAGGCATGGTTGTTTCCCGAGAAAGAGAGATTCGAAATTTTGTCAAAACAAAATTTTATAAAATAGTAGGAAATTTTGGAACGAGTGATGAGAATTTTCAAGCAGAGTGGAAGGTGTGCGATGAATCACCGTATAAAGATTCGCCACTTTTATACAATGAATCTGGTTTTAAGAAAAAAGAAGATGCACAAAAATTGATGGAGGCATTGCAAAAAGAAACAGCCGTGATTGAAACCATCAAAAAAGCAAAACAAAAAGAGAATCCGCCTTTATTGTACAATTTAGCAGAGATTCAAAATGAGTGTACCAAAATGTTTAAAATAAAACCAGATGAAACATTGGAAATTATTCAAAATTTATACGAAAAAAAATTAGTAACTTACCCCAGAACAGATGCGCGTGTTTTATCCACTGCGATTGCAAAAGAAATTACTAAAAATTTAAATGGCTTGGCACGACGTTTTCAAAATGAAGAAATACAGGGCTATTTAAAAAAGATGGTGGAAGAAAAATATAGTACGAATTTAATAAAAACCAAATATGTCGATGATAGTAAAATTACCGATCACTATGCTATCATACCAACAGGACAAGGATTTGAAAATTATCCATCTTTAAATGAGCTGCAAAAAAATGTTTATTTATTGATTGTCAAACGATTTATTGCAATTTTCTATCCACCGGCTGAATATAGCAAAATGAATATTACCATAGCAATGGGAAAAGAAAGATTTAATGCAAGTGAAAAAGTCTGTGTGAAAAAAGGCTTTTTGGAAATTCTAAAAAATAAAGCCAAACAAGAAAAACAGGGGAATAGTCAAGTCTTTGAGAATTTAAAAAAAGGTTCCACCATTTCCTTGGTAAATTTAGGACTAAAAGAAGCAGAAACATCACCACCCAATCGTTATAATTCAGGTTCTATCATTTTAGCCATGGAGAATGCAGGAAAATTGATTGAAGATGAAGAATTACGTGAACAGATAAAAGGAGCTGGTATTGGAACCAGTGCAACTAGAGCAGAAATTATCAAAAAATTAGAGAAAATTCAATACATTCAGATTCATAAAAAAACACAAATTATCACACCAACTCAAAAAGGAGAAGTGGTGTATGATGTTGTGCATTCTTCTATGGCAGACATGTTAAATCCTAAATTAACGGCCAGCTGGGAAAAGGGGTTAGACTTGGTAGCCAAGAAAGAAATTAAAGAAGAAGAATTTATGGAAAAACTGGAAAAATACATTCAGTCCAAAATTGACAAATTAGTCATAAAATTTTAATAAAAGCCTATACAAATTTTGAAAGAATGTTATATAATAAGGATATTATAGAAAGAAAGCTGAGGTTAGAGCATGGAAGAGTTGGAAAATAATAA
>CAMCHB010000126.1 GCA_945874585.1 uncultured Clostridium sp.
TGCAGATTATTTCTATAGTGTTGTTACTAGATGGGACGATGGTTTGGAAAAGATGAAATTAGCCATTTGTAATCCTGCTATTTCATGCATTAGCTTTGATATATTTGATACTTTAATCAAAAGACCTTTTTTTATACCAAGCGATTTGTTTGTTTTGTTAAATAAATATTTTCGAGAATATACCAATGGTGCATCTGGTATGGTATTTTCTAAAATTAGAGTTTATTGTGAGAAACTAGCAAGAGAACGTTTAGAGAGTGACACTTGCCAAGACATTACATTGGACGAGATTTATCAAACAATTGGAACAGAATATGAGATTGAACAAGAAGTTTTGGAAAAATTAAAACAGAAAGAAAAGGAATATGAAATTCGTTTTTGTACGAGAAGAAATGTAGGCTATGAATTGTATACACTTGCTTTAGCAATGGGCAAAAAAGTGATATTGACATCTGATATGTATTTGCCAGAAAGTGTGATTCAAAAAATCTTAGAGAAAAATGGCTATACAGATTATGAAAAATTATATTTGTCATCTGAAATTAAATTGACCAAAGCAAGAGGAGATTTATTCCAATATGTGCTAGAACATCAAAAATTACAACCAGATGAGATGCTTCATATAGGAGATAATTACCAATCTGATGTGACAACTCCTAAAAAGTTGGGTATTCAAGTAAAACATTTACCAAAAGCAACAGATGTGGCTCTTAACCAAGGAAAAGTGAATTGCTTTGCCAAGATGTTTACACAAAATATGCCATTTTGGCGTGATAATGGAACTTCTATGAATTTTATTGGAATACGTACCATGTTAGCTATGGCTGCTAACCAGTATTTTGATAATCCATTTGTTTCTTTCCATGAAAATTCAGACTTTAACGCAGATCCATATTTGATTGGATATTATGTATTGGGTATGTATGCATTTGCGATTAGTAAATGGTTATTGGATGGAACCAACAATAAACAATATACCAATTTGGTATTTATGGCAAGAGATGGCTATTTACCAATGGAAACCTATCGTATTGTGAAGAAGTTTTATCAAAATGTTCCACAAGAGAAATACTTATATGTTTCTCGTAAAGCGCTTGTCCCAATTACCATTATGAATAAAATGGATTTTTATAAATTACCAGAATGTGTAAATGTTACCAATCATACACCACGTGATATTTTAGGCTATCTAAAAGATTGCATCAAAGATGATGTAAACGCAGAAGCTATCTTACAGGAAAATGGCTTCGAGATGGATAAAAAACTCGATAATGTGATGACATTTCATCAATTCATTAAGGTTGTTATTGATCATTTGTATGATGAACCAAAACACATGAAGAATTTAGAAAAATTAAAACAATATTTTGAAGGCTTTTATGAGGGAAAATCTGCTACCTTTGATGTTGGTTATAGTGCTAGACCAGAGCTATTTTTATCAAATTTGTGCCAAAAACCAATTGATACATTTTTCTTAAATATTAACCAAGATGAAGCTTATCGACATGCCGATATGGGACAATTTAAACTAAAAACATTTTTTGATGGAAAACCTTCTGCTACAGGATTTGCTTACGAATCTATGGTATCTGCTTTGGCACCTTCTTGTATTGGATATCGTATCACAGAAAAAGGGGTAGAACCGGTATTTGAAACCTATGATAAAACCTATCAAGAAGAGTTTATCATTGGGGTAATGCAGAAGGCAGCCATTGAGTTTGTACAAGATTATACCGATGTCTTTGGAGAAGAAATCAAAGAATTGTACTACCAAAGATATTATGTATCTTTACCAATTATGGCTTATATCAATTCTGCCACAGAAGTAGATCAATCTATTTTTAATGCTATCTATTTTGAAGATGATATTCGATTTGGCGATCCAGTTAAAATGACAACGGAATGGAACAAAGAATTGGGCTATCGTAATCAAAGACCAATGAAAGAATTGCTATATGGTCGAATTAAAAGTGCCGAAGAGCCTGTTGGCTATTTGGATTATAATCGTTATCCTGACTTGGAGCATCACAGCAAGCTAGTCCGATTTGCGTATTATTTGCTATTCGATCGACCAACCTTTAAACGTAGAATGAAAGAAATGTTCCACCATCATCCTGTTGTTTACCGTATTGGAAAAGTTTTTTATCGTGTAGGGAGAAAAAGCAAAGAAGTGATCTATCATGGCATTCGCAAAATAAAAGGAACAAAATAAAGAATATTTTAGGAGTAATAGAGAATGGAAAAATTTAATTTTGCAATGGAACCAGGGAAAAAAAGAAATCATGCAAGAGAAAATGCTACCGTATTTTCTCCGCTGATTTCTGTCATTGTACCCTATTACAATGGTAAGAAATATATAGAACAAACAATTACTTCGGTTTTAAATCAAACTTTTCAAGCCTATGAGATTTTAATCATAGATGATGGCTCAACAGATCAAGAATCTTTGCAATTATTAGAGAAAATACAAACATGGGATAAGAGAATCCACGTTTATCATAAGGCAAATGAAGGACTAGCTGCTACGCGAGATTATGGTGCTGAGAAATCAATCGAAACTGTACAATATTTGATGTTTTTGGATGATGATGATTTATTAGAACCAACCTTTTTAGAGTGTGGTTATTGGACTTTGGAAACCAATTTAGATGCTGCTTGGACATATTCGGATTCAATTGGTTTTGGTACCCAACAATATACATGGAATAAATATTTTGATTCGGAAAGAATGAAAACAGAAAATATACTGATATCTGCTGCATTGGTTCGAAAAAGTGATTTTTTTGCTGTACATGGCTATGAAGTTCGAGAAAAAGCGGTTCATGAAGATTGGAATTTTTGGTTAAAACTATTGGCACAAGGAAAATATCCAGTTCATATGAGCTTTTATGGACAATGGTATCGACGAAAAGAGAAAGGAGAATTGCAACGTGCCAGAGAAAATGAAACAAGAAGCTATGAGATAATTCAAAACACAGCGCAAACCATCCATAAAAAAGTACAGGCGATTCAGTATCCTCGTTATTCTTATGAAAGAACCAGTATGTCTGATCGTGAGGAGACAATCCCATTATGGGAAGATCCTGAAACAAAGGATAAAATCAATTGGTTGTGGGTCCTTCCTAATTTGGAAGATAACCAGACCAATCGAGAATTGTTACAACGTATGGAGCAATTGGATCCTGGTCAATATACCGTAACCATTTTTTTGACAGAGCCAGGACTCAATGTTATGAGACAATCTTTTGAACAAATGGGTAGAGCAACTGTTTATGATTTGACTTCTTTTTTGAATCAACACGACTGGTTGCCATTTGCTCAATACATCATGAAAAAGAAACATATTTCAGATGTGTGGAATGCGGAAGAGAAAAAAATTCATTTGAAGATGAAGTGGAATCGTTTTTATTTCTTCCAAATGGAAAAAAGTTATCGTATCCAATGTTCTACTTACGAGAAAAAGGTATATGGAACTTCTTATACCATTTCAGAAGAGGAGTTGGAGGAACAAAAAGATTGGAAAGAAATGCTATGGAAAATTCCAATTTGGCGAGGCTTGATCCACATTTATCATAAATTCTGTCTCTTATACACATCTCCGAGCCCACGAGACCGAGGCTGATCTC
>CAMCHB010000127.1 GCA_945874585.1 uncultured Clostridium sp.
GATATGTGGGGACAAATACAAACAAAAGTAAAGGATGGTTGGTTTGTACCATCTATGGTAGAATGGGCAGCATTTGCAGGAGAATTAGGAATAACGGAAAGTAATTATGGAAACTTCGGCCTTAGCGGCTTCTGCTGGTCTTCTTCGCTATGCGGTACTGACATCGTGTGGTACGCGCGCTTCTACAATGGCTGTATGGACGTCAGAATCCTCAACAGCATCAATGAAAACTGCTGTGTCCGTCTAGGCGCGACTTTCTAAAAAATTTCCATTCAATTCTGTTTGACAAATATAAAAAAAAGAGATATAATTTAGAAAAATTATTGACGAGGAAACTATCAAAGTAGTTTGTTTACACTTTCTACAGGGAATTGTGGTCGTAGACTGAAAGCCACAAGAGATAAGAAAACAAATGAATTTCAATAGGGGAGTCAAATCGTGTCAGAGCGTTAATCTGTTATGAGGTAGTAGCAATACTACGAAAAAAGGTGGTACCACGAGCAAATCGTCCTTTTCGGATGATTTGCTTTTTTCATTGTCCTGTATTTTAGGTAGTTAAAAAGGACAGAATGATAGGTAAAGAAAGGAAAATGGTATGGAAGAAAAATTAGAAGAAATTAAAAACGAAGGCTTAGAAAAAATTGCACAAACAAAGAATCTAACAGAATTAGAAGAAACAAGAAAAGAAATAACTGGCAAAAAAAGCGAATTATCAAAAGTATTGAAATCTATGAAAGATTTAACACCAGAGGAAAGAAAAGTGATTGGTATGATGGCAAATGAAATCAAAAATACAATTGCTGACAGTATCAAGCAAAAAGAAGAAGAAATCATTGCCAACATGAGTGTTTTAGAAGAGCCAATTGACTTGACTATACCAGGTAAGGACGTACAAGGAGGAGTGCTTCATCCTATTACACAAATGTGCTATGATCTAAACGATGCCTTCTTATCTTTAGGTTTTGAAGTGTATAGTGAAGATGATATTAGCAGTGAAAAATATGCATTTGATAATTTAAATTTCGCAAAAGATCATCCAGCACGTCAATCTATGGATACATACTGGATAGAAGGAACAGAGGAAAAAGAAGGTGCAGAAAGATTGTGCTTACGTCCTCATTTAACAGGAGGTTCCGTTCGTTATTTATTACAACATGGAGCACCAGCTCGATTTGTTTATCCAGGGGCAGTTTATCGAAACGAAACAACCGATGCTCGTCACGAAAGAGCTTTTGTTCAATACGAAGCACTGATTGTTGACAAAGACATTTCATTTGCATCTGGAATGGTTATGATTCAGGCTATTTTAGAGAAAGTCTTTGGTAGAAAAATTCATACCAGAATGAGAGAAGGATTCTTCCCATTCACAGAGCCAGGATATGAAATCGATATGGAATGCTTAGTTTGTGGTGGAAAAGGATGCAAGGTTTGCAATCACAATGGATGGATTGAAGTAATGCCAGGTGGAGTTATTCATCCTAATGTATTGCGATCTGCTCATTTAGATCCAGAAGAGTGGACAGGATTTTATATCAACATCGGTTTAGACCGTTTGGTTATGATGAGATATGGAGTAGATGATGTTAGATTATTCCATAGTGCTGATTTAAGATTCTTGAAACAATTTAAATAAAAGAAAAGAGGATAGATAAACATGAAAGTATCACTAAATTTAATTAAAAAGTATGTGGACTTACCAAAAAATATAACAGATGAGCAAATTGCTTATGACATTACCCTAAGAACAGTTGAAGTAGAAAATATAGAAAAGACAGAACAAAAATACCACGATATTGTAGTTGGTAAAATTTTATCTGTTAAGGAGCATCCAAATGCAGATAAACTAAGAATTTGCATGGTTGATATTGGAGAAGCAGAACCAGTGCAAATTGTATGTGGTGGTTCTAACCTTTATGAAGGCGAATATGTCGTTGTGTCAAAACCAGGAGCAGAAGTAGTATGGCATGGAGAAGGCGAGCCTGTAAAAATTAAAAAGACAAAAATGAGAGGAGAAAACTCATATGGAATGATTTGTGCAGCTCCAGAAGTTTATTTAGATGAAATTTTCCCTTCTACTGATGAGACACAAATTATAGATTTAAAAGGCTATGAATGTAAACCAGGGGAACCAATTGCAGACGTGGTTGATATGCATGATACTGTTTTAGAAATTGATAACAAGTCTTTATCCAATCGACCAGATTTGTGGGGACATTATGGAATCGCAAGAGAATTAGCTGCTATTTATGATGTGCCATTGAAAAAATTAGATGTAACACCAATCGATACTAGCTCATTACCACCTTATCAAGTAGAAATACAAGATACGAATAAATGCAGTCGATATGTAGCAGTCGAAATAGATGGCATTTATGAAAAAGAGTCTCCTATTTGGATGCGTTCTTTCTTATCAAAAGTAGGACAAAGACCAATCAATGCTATTGTTGATATTACCAATTATGTAATGATGGCAGTAGGACAACCTTTGCATGCATTTGATAAGACACATGTTAGTGGAGAAAAAATCATTGTTCGAAATGCAAAAAAAGATGAAGAATTATTATTGCTAGATCATAATACCATTCAATTAACACCAGATGATTTGGTCATTGCCGATGAAAAAGATGCGATGGCTCTAGCTGGCATTAGAGGTGGCATGAAAGATTCTATTTTGCCAGACACAAAAGGAATTGTATTGGAGGTTGCCGATTTTTCAGCCACTGCAATTCGAAAAACAGGAAAGAGATTTGCAGAAAAAACAGATGCTTCTATTCGTTATGAAAAAGGAATTGATACCCAAAGAGTCGAAGAAGGATTGAAATTAGCTTTAACATTGATAAAAGAAGTTTTCCCAGAAAGTAAAATTATCAAGTATGTAGATGTATATCCAAGAGAGACAAAGAAAAATAATATCCAAATAAGTGAGGAATTCTTAGATACTAGATTGGGCAAAAAGATACCACAAGAAAAAATCGAGCAAATTCTAACTTCACTTGGTTACAAAGTGAACTATCAAAATGGTGTATACGATGTTGAAGTACCAACTTGGCGTTCAACAGGTGATGTAACCATAAAAGATGATGTAATGGGCGATATTGCAAGAATTTTAAGTTTTGACAGTTTTGAAGCAAAACCAATTCATATCACGATAGAGCATTCTATTAAGCAAAATAATGTTTTATTGGAAAGACGTATCAAAGAATATCTATCAAATCGATGTGGCTTTTATGAGATTTATACCTATCCATGGGATGACCAAAAATATATTCAAGCAGCTAAATTGGATACCAAAGATGCCCTTCGACTAGCAATGCCTCCAGCTCCAGAATTATCTTATTTAAGAACTTCTTTAATACCAGGCATGTTAGAGGCAATCGCTAAAAACCTACGTTATTATGAATCTTTCAAATTGTATGAAATGAAACAAGTTTATCGCAAAGGAAAATATAGTCCTTCTTCTGCTGATGAGGTTTTACCAATTCAACAACATAATTTGACAGGTTGTATCGTAGGCAAAGAGGCAAAAGAGATTTTCTATGAAGCAAAAGGTGTTATTGAACATCTGTCTCTTATACACATCTGACGCTGCCGACGATATGCAGTGTGTA
>CAMCHB010000128.1 GCA_945874585.1 uncultured Clostridium sp.
GTACTAATTCTAACGACTATTCATAAAATAAGAAGTAAAATATATCTAGGCTTATTTTTCTTCAAATAATTTAAGGGGGGTTAAGTATGGACAAAAAGGAGGCAAAACTGACTGGGATTGTAATAGCAATTCTTGCTATTATGTTGATGATTCCAACTATAGTTTTAGCAGATGCAAACACAGACTTACAAATGATTCATAGCACAAAAGGAGATTATTTAATCTATGTCAAAGATATGGCAGACTCATCATTTGAATTTGCTATTTCCGCAAAAGAAAATGAAAGTGAGCTTGATTTAAGTTATACAAAATCCGTTAAGGATGAAGCTGGAAATCAAGTAGCCTATGTAAAAGAAGCCGATAAAGATAACGCTAAATATCTTTACATCAAACATGACGAAAAAACGAATACATATGCAATCGATTTAAGCAAAGCATTTGAACAAAGTCGTGTGGAGAATGTGGAGACAACAACCAAAAGAATTTCAACAGAAGTTTTAAAAGATCAAGTGATTCAGGAAGAAGTAAAAGATGGCATTTCGTATAAAACAACGGTGCAAGGATTGGAGATTACAGATCCAGACAAGGCTGATTATTTTTATACACAAACCAAATTACCAGCTGAATCATATACAGAATTGGTTCAATTAGCCGACCAACTAAATGGTGAATACAAAAATATGAGTATGTTTGACAAATTAGTAACTGCTCAAAAATTTGATACTTTGTATCAATCTTTATTACAAGAACAAAAATGGAATCCAGTAAAGGATAAAAAGATTTTGCAACCAGAAGATGCACAAAATGGTGATACTTATGTTGTATTTCTTAAAAAGGTAGCCAAAGATGGAAGAGAAACTTATGACGTAAAAATAATGCAATCAAGTCGTAAAGATGATGAAAATAAAAAACCAGAACAAACAGAAACTAAAACAGTAAAGGAAACAACCAAGTTACCAATTACAGGAGATAGTTTAGCCATTCTAATTGCATTTGTTGTGATTGTATTGGCAGCTATTTTAGTGGGTATCCGTATGAAAAAATTAAAAGAGAAAAAGGATTCTAAATAATGAAACTAAGAATCTACCGCATGCTATTGATTTTGCTCTTAATAGCAGCTTGTGTATTAGGCTATGCAATTTTCCAAAAGCAAGAAAATAGTATGAAAACAGAGCAAATGAATCATGAAACCGTAGAAACATTATCCCATTCTTTAGAAGAACGGATCCCAGACAGTTAAGATGGATGGATACGATGTAATTGGAATTGTAAGAATTCCAAAAATTCAAATAGAATATCCTATTTTGGATATCCAAACTTCTAATCCAGAGGAAACCAAGGCTCCTATGAAAATTTCCATTGTGAAATATTGGGGCGATCAAGTAAATGACTATGGCAATTTATCCATTGCTGGTCACAATAACTACAATGGTACGATGTTTGGAAAAACAAAAAAGTTAGCAATAGGGGATCAGGTTGAATTAACCGATTTGACCAATCGAACCATTACGTATCAAATTTATGATATTTTTGTAACAGATCCCAATGATGTATCTATCTTACAGACCAAAGATAAAACAGTAAGAGAGGTAACCTTGATTACATGTACAAATGGAAACAAGCAAAGACTGATATTGAAAGCAAGAGAAGTAATATAAAAAGGAGGAGTTTTCATGGCACTCAATTTAAGAGACCAAAACAAAAAGACGATAATTACCATTATTGTTGGAATTATCATTCTTTTAGCAATTGCGATAACAGGTACAGTTATGTTCTTAAAAGACAGAGGTACAACAGAAGCTACTGAAGTAGGTATGGAACAAACAGAACCACAAGCAGGTGCTGGTAGTGCAAGTGAAGAGCCAAATCAAAACGATGGGCAAGAACAACCAGGTCAAGAGCCAAGCCAAACTGATCCAATTGCAACACCAAATCAAACACAAGAAACTGGTGATCGAACAGATAATAATGTGGCAGGAACTAACACCAGAAGAAATGGTACCATTAGTACTAATGATGGAACCACAACAGCAACAACTGGTAGAACAGCTGGAACAATTGTAGCAGGAACAACGAACAACAACGGAACAAACAGACAATCAACAGATAATATTCAATCTTCTACCATAACAAGAACAGAAACAACCGTTACACCAGAACAAAAAATTTCAGAAACGCATGAAGTATGGTGGACCCCAACAGAAATAAATGCAGAAGCTGTATCTGCTCAATTACAAGCAGAACCAGATGAAATTAACGTTGAAAAAAATGCTAAAACAGAAACAGGTTCTAATTTCGTTCAAGCCGGAGACAACATTACATATGAA
This sequence comes from uncultured Clostridium sp., assembly GCA_945874585.1. GTDB lineage: Bacteria > Bacillota > Clostridia > TANB77 > CAG-508 > CAMCHB01. Next base: position 2,328 of record CAMCHB010000128.1, read on the forward strand.
ATTACAGTAACAAACAAATCAAAAAGAGACTTAGAGGGAGTTGAAGTAAAGGATAGAATTCCAGAACAAACAACTTACCAAGATCAATCAGCTACTGATAAAGGAACAACAGTAGAAGAAGATGGAGTTGTAAAAGGTATCATTTGGAAAGTGGACTTAAAAGCAGGAGAATCAAAAACAGTTTCATTTGTTGTTAAAGTAGATGAAAAAGCAACAGGAACAATTTCTAACGTAGCTTTATCAAATGGTAATCCATCAGATCCAGTAGAAACAGCTATTATAAAAACAGAGAAAACAGCAACAGTAGAAGGTAAGACTGAGAAAAAAGCAGTTAAAGGCGATACGATTCATTATGTTATTACAGTCCGTAACACAGGAAAAGTTTCAGGTGAAACTCTTGTAAAGGATGCTGATTTAAAAGAAATTTTAAGTAATGTAGCAGAAATGAAAGGTAAAGTTATAGTTCAAGATGCTAAGGGAACAAGAGAAGTAACAGCAGAAGAACTTGTAAAAGGTGTTAAAGTTCAAGTAAATGCTAATTCTGAAGCTACAGTAACATTTGATGTCAAAATCAACAGTGTTAATGGAGTAATCAAAAATGTTGCCTTAATTGGTGATTCAGAAAAACCAACAGACCCTGAAGTAGTTAATACAGAAGGATTACAAGTAATCAAAAAGGTAACTAGCAAAGACCAAGATAATAATGGAAAATACGACATTGGTGAAAAAATAGAATATGAAATTGAAGTAAAAAATATTGGTAGTATAAAATTAGAGAATGTAGAAGTGAAAGATAATAATGCAGTAGAAAAGGAAGCGACAATACCAACAATAGAACCAGGTGATACAAAATCTGTAAAATTTACACACGTTGTAACTGAAGATGATATCAAAGCAGGAAAAGTAATTAACAAAGCAACAGCAAAAGATACTCCATCAAATGAAGTAACAACACCAACAGAAGAGCAAAAAGAAGCAGTAGAAGTAACAAAGAAAGTAACTGGAGAAGATAAAAACAAAGATGGAAAATATGCATTAGGAGAAATAATTCACTATGAAGTTAGTGTAAAAAATACAGGAAATGTAACATTAAAGAATGTAGAAGTAAAAGATGACAACTCAGAAGAAAAGACAGCAACAATTGAAGATACATTAGCACCAGGAGAAACAAAAACTGTAGAATTTACACATAAAGTAGTAGAAGCAGATATCAAAGCAGGAAAAGTAATTAACAAAGCAACAGCAAAAGATACTCCATCAA
>CAMCHB010000129.1 GCA_945874585.1 uncultured Clostridium sp.
GAAGATCTTCGTCTTCAAAATTTTCTTCATATATTTTTTGATTCTCTTCTAATGATAAATCGCGTCTGCCTTCTAATACTTCTCCGACATGATAAAGCATCTTATCAGAAAGGTATTTATAAAAGATAATACCTAATAAATAATTTTTATATTCATTAGCATCCATTTTAGAGCGTAATGCATCTGCTGCACTAAATAAAGCACTCTCTAATTCTTTTTTAGTTAAAACTTTTTCTTCTGACATTAATTTTCAATCCTTCTAATTTTCGTTTGATATCAATGAAAGCGTTCAAGTAATATTTTACATTCTTCAGCAGAAAATCTCTATAACCAAAGAACAAATATTCGAAAAATAAAAATGCACTTTGAAGTACATTTAATTTATATACTTTCGTAATTCTCTTTCATTAATCTTACTTTGTTTTTCAGCTGCATCGTAAACAAATTCAAAGACGGACTGATCAATATTAGCAATATCAATAAAAAACACGGTATTTGTTCTTGCATTGAAAATCATTAATCGCTCAATATCTTCTTTATTAAAATGATTATAAAATCCTAACGTATAATACAAGAGCAACTGGCGAACCCATGAAATTTGCATAGTATTTTGTACCGAAACCTTTAAATCTAACAAAGTATGCTTTAAAAGATAGTCGCCATCTCCAGAGACAAAGCCATTCTCAGTCTTAGCAAAAAATGCATCCCTAATTGGCCAACCAAATTCTTCAAAAAATTCCTCAACACGTTGAATCATCGTTCTAATGTGTTCAGTTGTTAATGTATCAGGATGTGCTTTTGGTTTAACATATCGACCACTGCGAAATGCATCTTCCCACGCACAGATGTCGGTTGCCAGGTAAATAGCCTCATCTGATAACGAATCTACATCTGACAGATCTTTAACTAAATATCCTAGTCTTTCTTCTTGATCTAAAAGCTTCTTATATTCCTTAACCGGAATAATTCCATGAATTAAATCTTGCTTGGCTTTAGCTTTTGCAACATCAAAAGCATGTGCATCAGCAAGCAGCACATAGCGAGAAAGATAATCCACTATGGTTCCTACCTCAGTCGGTCTTATATTTTCATCTTCCTTTGAGATGACAATATTTGGATTCAATTGCTTAATCGTAAAATCACTACTCTTGATGATCTTATTTAAAGGCAATATTTTAGGCTGTTGTGCAACTTGTGTTATTGTGATTGGTAATTTCATTTAATTTTCTTTCACTTTAACAGAAAGATAAAATTCATCTTTTGGTACCTTATATGCTTCAATTATTTGCTTAAGCACATGCATATTACGATGAGCACTTCCACCGGTCATTACATAAATACCATCTCTAACTTTGGAATAACTCCACTTTAATTTGTCATCAATATCTTTCTTTTGACAAATTATGAAGCTATTATTTTGATTAGCATCATTTAATGTTCCCTTCCAAGTTAATCCAACTAAACTTTCCAACAAATCAGGATTATCTTGGTCTAAAATTTGAATAACTTGAAGAGGCACGTCTTTAAAGTACTTAACAGGATACTTTGATCCTTCAAGAGTAAATGAAACTAATTTCCTTCCTGTAGTCGCATCTAAATTGTCTAATTCAATTTTATCTACAGCTTCAAACTCAATTCTTGAATCTTCAATAGGATTCAATTCATAACGATTCAGTAGTATATCTGCCAACCTTTCTGCTCTAGCCTTAATATCTGCGATTGTCCATTCATTTTTATCTACTACATCCTTATTAAGAATTATTGCTTTAGAATTTTCTTCTAAAATATGTTTCTTTTCAGCAAAACTCTTATTAGACATTTCAGAATTATATCCAGTTATAGATAAGTTCCCTAATGTATGAACAAATTCATCATGTTCTTCATCAGAAATATTCTTACGCCACGATTTACTCATTGTCTGTGGCATGATATGTTCAATAGTTAAATCTTCTGAATTTAACTTTTCCTTTGAATTTCCATTCTCAATATCAAGCATTATTAAGTCACAAAGTCCTTTATTCAAATAAAGCTTTGAGTGAATTAATGCATTTTTGAGTTGATTATCATCTGGTACTTCATTTTGATTTTGTTGAACAAATAAATACTTATTGATGGCTTCATAATATTTTTTCTTATTTTTAGCTAATTTAAATGTTCTAGCATAATAACTAGCAAAAAATCCTAATAAAGAATTAGAAGGCACATCACAAATTGTCCTTCTTATAAGATAGATTGTAATCAAATGAATCACTTTAGTTAAAGTTTCTTCATCAATTTCATTATTTTCATAGTCATGGAAAACATGGAGAAAGAATGGATAAGATGTGCTTTGATTTATTCTATTTAAACTAGCTAAATCTGTTTTAATATCATCGTTATAACTAGATTCTGCCGGATACATAAAAGAAGCATATAATTCTGCATAATCTTTTATTTCTTTAAGTGCTTGTTCATGACTTAGATTTTCATTTTTAAATGTATCAACAAAAGTTTGGTAAACTTTACGTTCAGCGACCACTGAATTTTTCTTCATAATAATAAATTGTCTAAAGAACGCATCCATAGCATGATTGCTATTATCTCTTCTTAATTTATTTTCAATAGGTAACCAGTAATCTTCAAATAATCTTTCTTGATCATGATCACTCATTAACAAGAAATTACGAATTAAATCTGAATTGGTTAAAGCAACACCCGTAGAATTTATGCTTTCAAAAATTATTTGAGGATCATCCTCACCCTCTTTTAGACTAATTCCTACTACTTGAAGTTGTCTTATAGCCCATAAAATTTCTCTACTTGCTATACCTTGCCTTAACCAATTATCAAAAGTTTGTTTCGCTAATCTATAATTTTCTACAATATGACTATTTTCATCTAATTTTGAATTATCGTGTTTTAATAATGCAGAATATTGAATATTATCTGATTTAATAGGCTTCAACTTGATTTTATATTCTTGTGATGGCGATTGAGTATTAATTAGAAAACTTTCAATAGTTCCAGTAGTAAATGCATCACCATCAACTGTGGCATCTTTTAAGGCTTGAAGCATTAATGTAATGGTAGTTAATCTTTGTTGCCCATCGATAATCAAGTATTCTGGTAATCCTATATCACTATTAGTTGATTCAAGATAAACCACCGCACCTAAGAAATGATGCTCTTTAGTTTTAATTACAGTATGTAAATCATCTAATAATCTTTTTACATTATTTTTATTCCAGTCATAGTTACGCTGATAGACCGGAATCTTTAAAATCATTTGAAATGGTGCGAAAAATCGCTCCGTTGCATTAAATATACTTGCTTGCATTGTTGTTTGCTTTCCTTTTAATTTCTAAATTGTAAGCTAATGGATTCATATTAACTTTTTCTATACTCTATAATTTTAACACTACATTTTTAGCGTTTTTCTCCACTTATCATCATCTTTCAGTAATTTAAATTACAGTAATCGTACTTACGATAATTATAATTACTGTAATTACGATTACTGAAAAATAAAAAGCATCCCTCTCTGGAATGCTATAAAAAAAGTCTCTTGACTAAGTCAAAATAACCCAATCAAAAGACATTTTTAACTAT
>CAMCHB010000130.1 GCA_945874585.1 uncultured Clostridium sp.
CTTCTGTATTGGTTTCATTTGTTTGACCATCAGTTGAAGTATTGGTATTGTTCTCATCCGTTGTATTTTGATCTTCTGAAGTTGTTGCTTCTTCAGTTGTATTGTTATCGGTTTTGGTATCCTCTTTTACCTTCATGGTTACCATACGATAGCCTTTTACGTCTTTTCCTACCAAATAATCTGGTAAGATATTTACCATCCTTCCATTTTGCATTTTGTAAATTCCAACAAATGAAATTAGTGATATTAGTACAATAGCTACTATGATAACTAATATCTTTAGTGTACTATTCTTTTTCACTTTTTTTCCTCCTCTATTATAATAATTTGGTATCGTTAATAACTAGCTCAAACCACAAATCCAAAAATTTGGCTGCATGTTTACTCATCATTGTTCGATCCATAAATATTTCAAAATAATCTAACATGGGACAAATAGATGTATCAATTGTTAAATCTAATGTCACAATTCTTTTCTCTGCATCTACCCTTAATTCAGAATGTGTAACGGCATAATTTACTTTGTCATGAATATCAAAATTTGCCAGATTCTTATTTACTACACGATCACGGTGTACATCCGATTTATCCGCTAATATCAAAGCAGCAGAAATGGCACTAACAGCAGTTCCGGTTTTTTCATCATGATTGCCAATTGCCATTAGAACTTCTACACAATCTTGCAAGTCCATTCCCATATTTTTCAATATTTGATAAGCCAATATTGCGCCATTATGTGCATGATCTACACGATTAACGCAATTTCCAATATCATGTAAATAGCCTGCAATTTTAACCAGCTCTACTTCTTTGGGAGAATATCCTAATGTTTCCAATAAATACGATGCTCTTTGTGAAACGATACTAATATGTCTTACAGAATGTTCTGTATAGCCTAGCACATTTAATTGACGTTGTGCACCAGCTACCAATTCTTTTACTTCCTTGTTGTTTTTGACATCTTCCAGTTTGATCAAATTCGATACGCCTCCTATTGTAAATCTTTTTAAATTTTATATTAAACATAAAAAAATATCAACACTTTTTTCAAAAAATGTTGATACTTCTTTCTTTTTTTATTGCATCTTAAGGTTTCTTAACATTGACGCCAACAATTCCGCCAATCATGCCAGCTAAGATGGAAGAAATGATTAAAATAGCGGATTGCCCATTTAAGCTAAAACCTGTTGTGCATATGCTTGAAATTCCATACAAAATTGCGCTATACAAAAAGCCAATCATACCACCATTGAAAATACCATTTTTCTGTAGTGGTATGGTACTGATGGAAGCACCTATCCATATACTAATAGCCGTAATAGCAATGATAACAGGAGCCATGCAATTTTCTGCCAGTGAGCTGTAAGTCAGCACAATAGCAAATACGAGTAACAAAATCAAGGTAATACACATTGCTATTACGATTCCTTTTCCCCATACAACCGGGCTTTTGCATGGATTTAATGTGCCAACACTTTTATTGGATTGATTCATTTTCTTCCCTCCTAGCTATACCTTATGCCCTCTCTAGCTAGAATAGAACTAAAATTTATCCAAAAAATCCTCTTTTCTTGATCGGTGGTTGTTCATTCATGGTTTTTGCCAATTTGGTTAACAACTCTCGTTGTTCACTTGATAATCTTTTTGGAACCTGAACCACAACAGTAAAAATGAAATCGCCACGATAACTTCCATTCACACTCTTAAATCCTTTATTTTTGATGGTAAATTTCGTACCAGTTTGGGTTCCATCTGGTATTTTGAATTTTTCCTTTGTTCCATCTACCATTGGGATTTGTAAATCAGCTCCTAATGTAGCTTGAGTAAAGGTAATTGGAATATCACAAAATACGTTTTCACCTTTTCTGGTATAAATACTATGTCTTTTTAGGTGAACCACTAAATACAAATCTCCTTTTGGAGCTCCTTTTTCACCAAACTCTCCTTCGCCTCTTAATATAATGGTTTGATTATCATCAATACCAGCTGGGATTTTTACTTTAATTCTAGTTTGTTTGCGAATTTTACCCTTTCCACGGCAATTTGGACAAGGCTCTTTGATAATACGTCCTGTACCATTACAATTGGTACAAGTTTTGGCCGTTTTCATTTGGCCTAGTATCGTTGTTACAACTTGTTGAATTTTACCAGTTCCACCGCACATTTGACATGTTTCAGAATGGGTACCTGGTTTTGCTTTGTCGCCATGACAAGTTTGACATTCTTCATAACGTGAAAGTACAATTTCCTTTTCAACACCTAAATAAGCTTCTTCAAAGGTAATCTCAATTTCATATTTTAAATCAGCACCTCTTCTAGGTCCTGCATTTCTTGCGTCTTCACCACCAAAGTCAAAACCAAATCCCTTGAAAATGTTTGAGAATATATCATCTCCAAATCCGCCACCAAAATTAGAGTATGTATAGGTTCCACCTTGTCCATTAAATCCTCCAAAACCGGATGGTCCTTCTGGTCCAAATTGGTCATACATTTGTCTTTTTTGCTTATCAGATAATGTTTCATATGCTTCGTTAATTTCCTTAAACTTTGCTTCCGCTTCTTTTCGATTATCTGGATTGGCATCTGGATGATATTTTTTAGCTAATTTACGATAGGCCTTTTTGATTTCCTCATCTGTGGCATTTTTATCAACGCCTAGAACCTCATAATAGTCTTTTTTTGTAGCCATCGATTTTTCCTCCTATCATTTTAAGTTCTAGAAATACTTCTAGAACTTAAAATAACATTATTCTTTCAAATTTAAATTTTATTTCTTGTCTTTTCCGTCGTCTTCTACTTTGTAATCAGCATCGTATACATTTCCATTTTCATCTGTCTTTGGTCCTTGTGTTGTACCTGCTTGTTCTGCATTTGCACCAGCATTTTGTTGTTTTGCTTGGCTATATAATTTTTCAGAAATCTCATAGAATACGGTTGTTAATTTTTCAGTTGCTTGTTTAATTGCTTCAACATCTGTTCCCTCTAATGTTTTCTTAACATTTTCAATTTCTGTTTCTACTTTTGCTTTTTCTTCGCCACTTACTTTATCACCTAATTGCTCTAATGTTTTTTGGCTATTGTAGATTAAGCTTTCTGCATTATTTCTTGTTTCAATTTCATCTTTCTTTTTCTTATCTTCACTAGCATGTGCTTCTGCATCTTTTACAGCTTTGTTAATATCTTCTTCTGATAAGTTTGTACTTGCTGTGATAGATACTTCTTGGCTGTTTCCTGTTGCTAAATCTTTTGCTGAAACATGAACAATACCGTTAGCATCAATATCAAATGTTACTTCAATTTGAGGTACTCCTCTTGGTGCTGCTGGGATACCAGTTAATTGGAATCTACCTAATGTTTTGTTGTAGGTAGCCATTTCTCTTTCACCTTGTAATACGTGAATTTCAACACTTGTTTGACCATCTGCTGCAGTAGAGAAGATTTGTGATTTCTTAGTAGGGATGGTTGTATTTCTTTCAATCAATTTTGTAAATACGCCACCATATGTTTCAATACCTAATGATAATGGTGTTACATCCAATAGGACTAAATCTTTTACATCTCCTGATAATACACCTGCTTGAATAG
>CAMCHB010000131.1 GCA_945874585.1 uncultured Clostridium sp.
CTGAGCATCTGCGACCATGATATAAACTTCATCGTACTCGCCTGAATTTTGCAGAGTAACGCGCTCTTTTAGTGAACCTACATAATGACCTACATGTAGGCGGCCAGTTGGTCTGTCTCCTGTCAAAATAATCTTTTTCACAATATTCTCCGTTTTTTATTCTTTTTGCGCTTTTTATGATGAACAAGCTAAATACAATAAATCTCAATTTTAATTTTGCAAAAAGTGAATTCTATACACTATTTTACTAATACCAAAACAGCAGGTAAACACTTATTCAAAAAAGCCCTTTATTATGCAATATCTTTACTGAAATTAAGAGTTTTTAAGCTCGATTGAGGTAATAAGTGTGAACTCTGATACACAAAGAGACTAAATGAAAGAGAAAAGACAAAGCTTCATCTTATCCGTTGTTTTAAATAAGACGTAACATTAAAAGATAAAGGTAAATTGACTTTTACTTATTGCTTCTGATTTTCTACATCAGGATGCCATTTAGCAAAGGCTTTTATTTTTTCAGAAGTATTAGTGTAATAACGCTCGTCCTTGTTGAATAATGCAGTGACTGTTCCTTGTCACCACATTATTCATACCATTTACGAAATATACATATTTATATTCTTTGACTTGCTAGAACTTAGCTTGTTTATTTTCAACGAAACTATTTTCCAACAAATCGATATTTTCCTTTTCCATACCCAGAAACCGGTTCGATAATTTTTAGCTCAAGCATTTTTTTTAATAAGGATGAACTTCCTGTATTTTTTAGACCAAGCACTTTTATTACATCAGCTCGACCAAATACTTTTTCAAAAGCAAAAATTGCTTTTAATTTTTTAATATGCTCAATCGTCCTTATGGATAAGGTTGCTTTTACGTCAGAATTTACAATATCAATGTTCGTTTTTTCGGAGCCAATGTTCGCTTTTTTGGTATCAATGTTCGCTTTTTTGGTATCAATGTTCGCTTTTTCATATAAATTTAACGGACATCTTACATGCAACTCTCTATTACGAAGAGGATTGTTTTCATTCAGCAAAAGATTTCTTAAGAACAGCTCTAAATATTCTGTCGTCTCGTGAATTCCATTTTTTAAATCGTTGTAGTTAGCTCTAACTAAAGCATTACGGAAATACCAAGCATTTTCAGCAAATGTGCCATTAGTTACGTCAAATCCAAGAGTATGTAAATATTTAATTAAGAAAACAGCTGTGGTTCTAGTGTTTCCTTCTCCAAAGACATGTATCTGCCACAATCTAGAAATAAAAACAGCTAAATGGTGAATAATTTCATCCATTGAAAGATTTTTGTATGAAAACTTTTTCTCACAAGAAAAATCGTAATCAAGAGTTGCAAGCAACTCTGTTGCACTACCGTAAATAACAGTGGCACCATCTAGAACCCACTCTTTTTTTGTAATGTTGTAATCACGGATTCGACCTGCGTGTGAGTAGAGCCCTGTAAACAACTTTCTATGGATAGAAAGGTACTCCTGATAAGTAAAACTAAAGGCTTTCTCAGAAATCAAAGTCGCTATTCTTGCAGAAACCTTATCAGCTTCCTCAGTTCTGTCTGAAGTACTATGCGACGGTTTTTCATTGTAGTAATGCTGCAAAAGCGAATTTGCTTCTTCAAACGAAATCTCACCTTCAATATTACGAAGAGCAGTACTCAGCAAATACTCTGAGGTTTTAAGACCGTCAACTGCCTGCAAGCCAATAGCTGTATGCCATGCATAGCCTTTATATCTTTTCTCAGGTTCAGATTCTTTAATGTATTCTTCAAAAGGATCTCTATTCAATCTGTTTCTCCGTAATTTTCTTATTCAGATATACCCTTCACAGGCATTAAAGGCACGTTCAAAAGTATTGCTACCACAAAACAAATAGTGAAAAGCTGTCATTAACATCTTAATAAAAATGTCTTTTTCCATCTATAGTGGTTAATTTACTTTGATAGCAACACCACAGTCTCAATATGAGATGAGTAAGGAAACATATCAAAGCCCTGCACTTCATCAATTACAAAGCCATTGTCTTTTAATTTCTTTAAATCGCGCTCAAGCGCCTTTAGCGAGCAAAAGATATAAGCAAGTTTAATAGGTGAGTTTAATCGTGATAAAGCCTTACAAGCATCATCCCCTATACCAACTCTTGAAGGATCACAGATAATTGAGGATATATCTTTTGCTTTTACTAAAGAGTTAATAACTTCTCTGATGTCACCTACGATAAACTCAGTATTGTCAATGTGGTTATGCTTTGCGTTCTCAATAGCAGCTGCTATTGATTCAGGCACAATTTCAACCCCTATGATCTTTTTAAAGTTCTTTGATAAGGGTAAAGTCATGGTGCCTACGCCACAGCATAAATCTAATGCGGTTTTGTCTTTATCCTCTCCGCAAAAAGATACAGCCTTTTCGTACATTTTTTGCGCTACTGGATAATTTACCTGTAAAAAGGTATAAGGACCTGCTTTGTAGTAAAATCTACAAAGATCTAGAGAAATCTCAGCTTTACCTGAAATTAAGATCATCTCATCTGACAGGATCTTATTAGAATTAGCTTCGTTCACATTAAGATAAAGAGAATCTACTTTATCTTTAAACTTTGTTTTAAGCCTATCTATAAAGATGTCACTTGGCTTTTTAGATAGGACTAAAACCGCCATTTTCTCTTTTATAGTGTCACGTAATAATAAAGAGCGTAATAGACCTTGTTGAGTATTCTCATCATAAACAGTAATGATCTCATCTGTGAAAAACTCACAAAGATCATTTGCAAACTCAGAGAACCAGCTAGGTTCTAATGAGCAGTTATCAACAGCGATAACCTCATGAGAATGTACTTTATAAAAACCATTTACAATTCTGTTATCCTGTTTTGCAAAGTAACGAATGCTCTTATAGCGGGATGGCTTTGAAAGATCAGCTTTTTCAATAGGTTTTAGGTTACAGTTCTCAATGCCAGCCTTTTTTAAAGCATGAGCAATCATTTGCTGTTTACGCTTTAACGTACCTTCATAACTTATAGGACCAAAAGACATCACTGACTGTAGTGATGCATCTTTGTAGTCCTCTCTGTCAGGTGATGCTTTAATGATCTTAAGTACCTTGCCAGGTCGTCTTTTAGAGCCATTTGCAAATGGTGCATCAATCTTTACAAGAACAGTCTCACCATCAATTACACCTTCTAAATAGATCTCATAGTCCTCATAATGAGCAATACCCTGACCTTTGTCATTTAACTTTTCAACATAAAGTTCTACAGGATCTTTATATTCTGTAAAGGGTATCTGTTTTATCTTTTTAGGCATGGGTAAGTACTATCCTCAAGATCTCGTTTTTGTAAAAGCTAATTTATTCATGATATTACTCATGATCTTTAACATAAGCTTTTACTAAGGCCTTTGATGATTATTTTTAGCGTTGTCTCTGTATTTTTACTAAGTTTACACTAAGATTGAATGCATAAGATTAACATATACAAAGTTTAAAACCAAAAGGATCATCCTATGAGTAAGAATTTAATTCTAATTGGATATACTTGTCTTGG
>CAMCHB010000132.1 GCA_945874585.1 uncultured Clostridium sp.
GTTATGGCATTTATTAGAAAAAGTTAAAAGCATCCCGATGGGGATGCTTTTTTGTATTAGATAAAAATTAAATTCATGATTTGCTCCTGTAATATTGCAGATATGCCTGTTTTTGAGTCTTGAGATATTAAAATATAAAAGAGAAAATCTTTTAGTAATAAGGATTTAGAAAATGAATTAAAAAAAGACTTTGTTTACTAGCATGGCCGCAATTACCTTGCTATCAGTTGGTACAACTGCAATTGCTGCTAATAGCAATGCAGAGGTGGTTGAAGCAAAAACTGTTTCTAGAAAGTTGAAACGTAATGCCGCTATTTACACTAGCCATGGTAAACGCACTCATAAGAAGTATTTGAAGAAGGGCATGAAAATCAAGATTTACGGTTATAAGACCATCAGGGGTAAGAAATATGCGCGTATTGGCAAGAACAAGTACGTTTTAGTTTCTAACTTGGCTTCGGCAAAGAAAAAAGCCGTGAAAAAAACTGATCAAAGTACTTCTAACAATTCTTCAGATACTACTGATGACGATATTGAACCAGTAGATCCAGCTAAGCTTGCTGTATACAAGGGTTGGTTGAAGAATAGAAAGAATGGTAACTTGGTTGCTATTCGTGATACCAAAGCATATGACGATGATGGAGATTCTAAAGTTCTTAAGGGCTAAGCTATCAAAATTCCAAGTGAAGATGATGAAATAGATGTTTCTGTTCATGGTGGTAATAATGGCCCTGAAATTGAATTTGGTGGTAACGAAGGTAATACCAAATTCAATTGACTTAGACTTTAAGACTTATGATGGCACTTATAAAGATAAGTTAGCAAATATCAAGAAATACACTAATTCTAAGGGAAAGATTTCATTCGTCCCAACAGTTAATGTGGTTTCCATTCCTGATCTTGATTATCCTAGAATGACTTTGAAGGCAGGTAAAGAAGTAAATCTTAATTATCCAGATTTGATGATCAATGGTGATGGTGAATATGTAGTTGAAGTTGAAGGTAATAACGGCCATGTATTCCAAGTTCCATATAACCAAATTACTGGTTGGAAGAGACCTTAATTTGAACTAGATATGAAAAAGCTCCGTGTAAAGCGGAGCTTTTTTATGGTATAAACTTAACTTTCTTATACTTGTCTTACATTAAGGAGTTAGAATAAAATAATTCTATTATTACATTCAGTATTAAAACTGAATACTCTTGATAAGATGCAACGCGGAGGTAAATGTTATGCGAAGCCTAACACAATTTGACTATATGCTAGATTCCTATGATTCTCAGGATCAAATTTTAGAAGATTTAAGAAGCAATTTTATTAATACTTTTCCAGTAGACTACATCAGAAACAAGATGACTGTAGCTGAATATATTGAAGGAAAAGGTAACAAAGATAGTTTTTGTAATCGTCTTGAAAGAGAACTTAGTGGATTAGGAAGCATTAAAGGCGCAACAGCTTCAAAATTTGGTATTTATTATAGTCAGAAATATCAAAAATACTTAATTAATAAAGTATGGCAGACCCCTAAAGATAATCCAAATTTAAAATTGTCCTTTAAAAAATTAAGAGAATCAATTGCAGATTTGATTGAAGCTGGGAATTCAAATAATCAGAAAGTAATTGAAACTCATCCTCTTGCACCCATGGTTAAAATGAAAATTCTGTCGATATATTATCCAGAAAAGTACTTAAATATTTTTTCTAAAAGAATGTTGGATTATTTTGTATTTCAATTCTATGGGAATTCGGTTTCAAGAAATATCTCACTTTTTGAAAAACAACGACTCCTTTTAAAATTGAAGTATGAAGATAATGCTACTAAAAATTGGAATAATATCAAATTTGGTAATTACTTTTATCACCTTTTTCCAGCTGCATATAAATTAGGTGAAGAAAATCAGTTTAATGGTAGCAAGAACTATAAAGCAGTCAAACTTGAACAAATAGTACCATTGCCTCCTAGAGAAGATAGTCCAGAGTTTCCAGTTGCTTTTAATAAAACAGCTGTAAAATATAAAGCTAAAAATCCACAATCTCAAAAGAGATTCATTTCTAAAGTAGACTATGTAACCAAACAGAAAGCTAACCTAGATGTAGGAGAATTGGGTGAGAGAGAAGTATTTGAATACGAAAAGAAAAGGCTAGCAGAATTTGGCAATCTTCAAAGGCAGATTCAATGGCAATCAAAGAAATCTGATACTATTGGGTATGATATTCTTTCTTTTGAAAAAGATGGTACTCCGAGACAAATTGAAGTTAAAAGTACCACTGATAAAGTAAGTAATAAATTTAGTTTTATTATGACTGAAAATGAAAGACAACATGCATTATCTCTTTCTAATTATTGGATTTATCGAGTATTTGATGTAAAAAAGCAACCTATTATTTACAAGATAAAAAATCCTTTGAAGGATAACTTGGCCGAGATAATTCCTGTAAAGTATCAGGTTAATGTGAAAATAAAAAAATAAAAATAGCATTCCCATTTTAGTTAATGGGGATGCTATTGTTTAACGACGTTGTAAAGTCATTGTCCATGTATCAACACGAAATTTTAATTTAGATCCACTACGATAGACATTACTTTCTTCACCACCTGGACAACAGAACCAAAGATTTTTTCCACCTCGCCAAGCTAAATAGTAATGTGTAGATGGTTTCATTCTCATGTTCAAAGCATTAGAACCATGATAAGTAGTCATTGGATGCTTTGACAGATATTCACCACAAATAGTATGTTTAGTGATATTTATCCATTGCCATTTGTGTTTTTTATTCTGCCAATGTCCACAATAACGTGCAGGTATGGTATAACGATGAAGCCGAGTTGCTTCAACCTTTTTATTATTAAGACCGTTGTTGAATATAGTGATAAAACTAATAGCTGCGAGTATGCTTAAAACTACAGTAATAATTTTTCTCTTCATTTTTAAATGTCTTATTTCTTATCCTTAAAATTAATCACCTTAGAAGGATCAATTTTAGTTCTACGCTTATCCTTTTTCGCTATCTCAGAATCAATTTTAGGAAAGAGAGCATTCCAGAATTCCGTAACAGCATCATTTTCATATTTTTCTTTAGGATCTTCTTTTGTATGACCGTTCTCATCAACGGCTTGTGGACCTTTGTACTTATCTTGTTCAGCCTTAGCCAACATTGCCGTTGCAAAACTATTAACTTTAATCTGTTTTCGCGGTTTATTCTTTGGTCGTTTATTTTTATCAGGTAAGTCTGTTACTTTTTTCATGAGTTCTCCTTAAAATATAATATAATCTTGAATCATTTGATGAAAGGTATCAACCTGTCATTTTAGTAAAAATATGTATAATAAGAGGCATCGCATTTAAGTGGTGCCTTTTTGCTTAAGCAAATTATCTAGGGTTTACATCATGAGCATATTCCTTTAGTTCCAACAAGCTGTATTTTTTCCCGAAGATGGTGTGTTTGTCGGGAAACAAACGATAGGAGTTCTTCAATCTCTTCATAAACTTGTTAGTGAATAATTTTTTC
>CAMCHB010000133.1 GCA_945874585.1 uncultured Clostridium sp.
AATTTTTAGAATTATTTTGATTCTTTGCCTGAGTTTTTTGATAGAGTTTTTACTTTTTAATTATACGGCCGTACGAAGTAGTTTAACGGGAAATGAACAAGAAGTAAGTTTTACAACACAAATGAATCAGAAGGAAAACAATTACCAATATACAATTGAAATTCAAAACATGGATGATTTGGACACTGCTATTACAAGTTTAAATTTAAATTATGCTAAAGATTATCATAAAATCTTACATTATGAGGTTTACATGGCTTCTCAGGGAGATGACACCATCTATAAATTAAGAGATAAATATCAGGTAGCCGGGTTGGAGAACAATGATATTCAAATGGATAGCCATACCAAGGCAATCTATCTAAGACTTGTTATAACAAGTCCTGTTGAAATTCAAATTGCTAAGATAACAATAAATCATCCGAATTATCATTTTTCAGGCATTCGAATTTTAATTATTTTCTTTCTTCTTTATTTGCTTGCATTAGCTAAACAAGGAAAATTAAGCAGAGAGCTTTATCAGAAAAATTCAAGAACTCAAAAAATTTTTATGGTGAGTTTGCTTTTCGTAATTTTAATAGAAATTACAACATTCGTTTTATTAGAAAATCATTATTTTAATGGACTACCATCACAAAATATTATTCAGAATCAGGAACAAAATTTACAGACAGAAGCTTTGCTTAGTGGAAGTGTTAACTGGTTGGTTAAACCTTCTGAACAATTAGTGCAATTAGAAGATCCCTATAATCCAGGTTTAAGAAATAAAAATGATGTTGGTTTTCGTTATGATACAGCCTATTACAAAGGACATTATACGTGTTATTTTGGTATAGCTCCTATTTTAACATGGATTTTACCAATACGTGCTATATTCTCTGGTTATTTACCTTTATCATTTGATACATTATTTTTTGTCCTATTAACAATAGTTTTGCTTTATTTGGTGTATCAGAAATTAGTCAATCGATACCTAAAGGAGATTCGATTTTTCCATTATGTATTAGGCTATCTAACGATTTTATTTGGTTCTTCTTTATGTTTATTATTAAGAGGACAAAAATATGATTTGGTTTGTGCTTGTGGAATTTTCTTTTTCTTATTAGCTACCTATCTCTTAATTGATATTGAACAAAAAGAAAAATGGGTAAAAACTAAACTAACAATAGCAGGAATAGCAACAGGATTAGTAGTTTTATCAAAGCCAAGTTTTATTCTATATTATTTGCTAATCGGTTTTTGGATTTTGCTATATTGGAAAGATAAAACCAAGAGTACAAAAGTTAAAATAAGTCAAATGGTTTGCTTTTTATTACCATTGGGTTTATTAGCTGTTTTTCAGATGGGTTACAATCTATTAAGGTTTGAAAACCCTTTGGAATTCGGAGCAAAATATCAATTAACTTCATTTAACATGGAAAATGAAATGAGAGTAACTTTTGGAAAATTATTAGAAGGTATGGGAAAATATTTGTTTACATTCCCGCACATTCAAATTTTTAGTTTTCCATTTGTCATACCAAATATCGATAAAAATGTAATGGCATTAAATGAATTATGTTATCAAAATAAATTGACAGGGCTTATGGCGATACCAATTGCTTGGATATTTGCACTATGGGGATGCTGGAAAAAAGAAACAAAAAAGGAACAGGAGTTTTGCTACTGGATTCGTATAAATTTATTAGTGGTATTGGCTTTTATCGTGCTTAATACTTGTATGGCAGGCATTTGTGATGCTTATTCAATTGAAATGAAAGTAATTTTTGTTATGGCGGCAACTTTATTAGGATTGAAATTAGTGGAAAAAGGGACAGATAAAAAGATGACTCAGCGCATTTTTGTTGGTTTATGTATTGCAACTTTATGCTTAATGGTACCACTTAGCTTGTCTACGGAAGGCAATTGGTTTATGGATACTACCAAAGAGACAACCGTGTATCTAAAGAATTATTTTGAATTTTGGAATTGATCTAGCAAAAAAATCCTACAAAAGGACAGGAAATTGTTGACATAAGCAAGGAAATATGATAAAGTAATAAAGCATGTATAAAAGCGCGTATGAATGCTCATATGGTGGTACATGTTAAATCACATCGTAAAATGAATGCTTCACAAAACGAAAAACGGAGGTGTAGTTAAAATGGCTGCAAAAGGAGCAAGAGAACCTATTACATTAGAATGTACAGAATGTAAAAGAAGAAATTATATGTCTGAAAAAAATAAAAGAAACAACACAGATAGAATGGAACTAGTAAAATACTGCAAATTCTGTAAGAAACGTACTACTCATAAAGAAACAAAATAAACTTTAGGAGGATAAAGATGGCAGACAACACAAATAATAAAAAGAACAAAAAAGACAACAAGAGTTGGTTGAAAGATTTAAAAGTTGAGCTAAAAAAAGTAACGTGGTTAACGCCAAAGGAACTAACCAAAAACACAGCAACAGTTATTGCTATGGTATTGGTTGTAGCTTTACTAGTATTTATTCTAGATTTTGTATTTGATGGTATCAACAACAAAGGTGTTGGTGTTTTAAAAACGATGGTAAACAATACACAAACTGTTCAAACGACAAACGATAGCAATAACATCAGTAGCGAAACAGCAAATGAAGAAAGTGATAATACATCCGAAGAAAATACTACACCAGTAGAAGATCAAACATCAGAAAATTCAAACAATGAAACCAATCAAGATCAATAAGGAGGTTTCAAACCAATGTCTCAAGTAGAAGAAAAACAAGAACCAAGATGGTATGTTGTACATACGTACTCTGGTTATGAGAACAAAGTAAAAAAAGATTTGGAAAATACAGTTAAGAATAGAGAATTGGAAGCCTATTTCTTTGATATTGTTGTTCCAATGGAAGAGCAAATTGAAATCAAAGATGGAAAAAGAAAAACCAATATTAAAAAAGTATTTCCAGGTTATGTGTTAATTAAAATGATTGTAACAGAAGAATCATGGTATATCGTAAGGAACACCAGAGGTGTAACTGGATTCGTAGGATCTGGTACAGACCCAATTCCATTAACAGACGAAGAAATCCGCAATATGGGATTTGATGATGTTCCTGTCAATATAGACTATGATGTTAATGATAATGTGCAAATATTAAATGGTCCATTAGAAGGATTTGTTGGTATTGTACAGGAAATTAACAAAGAGAAAAGCAAAGTAAAAGTTTTAGTTTCTATGTTCGGTCGTGAAACACCAGTAGAGCTTGAATTTTCACAAATTCAAAAAGTATAAATGTAAAATAATATAAAGGAGGCGGCCAGAAATGGCAGAAAAGGAAGTAGTTAATGTAATTAAATTACAAATCGAAGCTGGAAAAGCAACACCAGCTCCACCAGTAGGACCAGCATTAGGTTCAAGTGGTGTTAATATTATGCAATTTGTAAAGGAGTTCAATGATAGAACTGCAAATCAACCAGGTATGATCATCCCAGTTGCTGTCTCTTATACACATCTGACGCTGCCGACGATATGCAGTGTGTAG
>CAMCHB010000134.1 GCA_945874585.1 uncultured Clostridium sp.
TCTAAAAAGGAGAGAGAAAATGAAAGACAAATTTGTTACGGCAATGCAGACTTTTTCAAAAGCAATTGTCGTTCCGGTGTTATATTTACCGGCTATAGGTTTAATTTTAGTTATTTGTAATTTTATTACAAATCCAGCAATCGTTGGTGTTTTACCATTCTTAGGTGCACAACCTATTCAAGTGCTATTTAAAGTTTTATACAGTGGATTAATGTCTGTTTTTAACAACCTGGGACCTATATTTGCGATTGGTGTTGCATTTGGTTTAGCAAAAAAGAAAAAAGAGCATGCAGCATTAATTTCATTTTTATGTTTGTTTATTTTCTGCTCAGCTCAAAATGCATATTTAACACAAATGAATTTGTTAGATGAAGCTGTAGGGAATGGTCAAAATTTGATGTTGGGTTTTCAAATTGTTGACATGGGCGTATTCTTAGGAATTGTAATTGGTGTAGTTGTTGGACTATTATATAACAAATATTGTGATAAAGATTTGGGAGAGGTTTTATCAGTATATGGTGGTACAAAATTTGTATTCTTAATTAGTATTCCAATTATGCTGGCATTAGCAATATTGTTTGTATATATCTGGCCTCCTGTACAAAACTTGATTACATCTGTTGCGACTTTTATTTCTACATCTGGTGGAGTAGGATACTTTACATTTGGATTCTTAGAAAGATTATTAATCCCAACAGGTTTACATCATTTATTAGGAAGTGCTGTTTGGTATACTGATTTAGGTGGTGTAGCAACAGTAGCAGGTAAAGAGTATGTGGGATCATGGGCTATTGCCTTAGCACAATTGAGTGATCCAGGTACTGCTAAATTATCTTTAGTTACCATCTTTAACAATGTTACATTGTGCAAACTGTTTGGCTTAACTGGTGCTGGTTTAGCAATGTTGAGTTGTGCAAAACCATCTATGAAGAATAAAGCAAAAGCAATTTATATTCCAGCTATTCTTAGTTCTTGCTTGGCTGCAATAACAGAACCAATTGAATTTACATTCTTATTCGTTTCACCGATTCTATTTTTAATTCATTCATTATTAACAGGTATTTTCTTCTATTTATTATATTTCTTTAAGATTACTTGTTGTACTGCTGGTGGTATTTTTGAAACATTACTATATAACGTACCGGCAGGTGTTGCAAAAACTGGATGGCCTTGGTTTATCTTACTAGGTTTGGTTCAGTTGGTTGTATACTTTGTAGTTTTTAGATGGTTTATTTTAAAGTTTGATGTTAAGATTCCAGGTCGTGATGATTCTGAAGATGTTAAATTAATGACAAAGAAAGATTATGATTCAAAAAAATCAGCATCAAAAGAATCTTTGAACGCTCAATCAAATGATTTGGGTAAAAGAATTTATGAAGCAGTTGGTGGAATTGGTAATATGAATACTATTGATAACTGTTTTACACGTTTAAGAATTGTTGTAAATTCAATGGATACAATTAATGAAGAAGCTTTAAAAGAAACTGGCTCAAGAGGATTGGTAAAACGTGGCAATGAGATACAAATTATTTATGGCACAAATGTAAATAAATTTAGAAAAGCTTTAGAAGATTATATGGAAGCAAATCATATTTCATTAGAAGGGTAGGTATAAAAATGGAAGCTAAAATTATAACAATCGTAGGTGGAGGTAGTACATATACTCCAGGTGTAGTAAAGGCAATTTTATCAAAGAAGGATACTTTTCCAGTAAAGGAAATCCGTGCGTATGATATCGATGAACAGCGTCAAGAAGATGTAGCAATTATTGTAAGAGAGGTTGTAAAAGCTACTTGTCCTGAGTGTAAATTTATTACGACTACAGATCCAAAGGAAGCATTTACTGATTCAGATTTTATCTTTGCACAAATTCGTGTAGGAAAATATGCAATGCGTGAAAAGGATGAAAAAATTGCATTGAAACATGGAGCTGTTGGTCAGGAAACTTGTGGTTGTGGCGGATTAGCTTATGGCCTAAGAACAATTTACCCTATGGTTGAAATTTTAGATTATGTTGAAAAATATGCAAATCCTAAACATTGGATTTTAAATTATTCAAATCCGGCAGCTATCGTAGCTCTAGCTTTGAAGAAGTTGAGACCGAATGCCCGTATTATTAATATTTGTGACATGCCAGTAGCTATTATGAATACATTTGCGGATATTTTAAAATGTGATCCACACGAAATTAAACCATACTATTTTGGATTGAATCATTTTGGTTGGTTTACAGATGTTTGGGTGAATGGAGAAAGTCGTTTTGAAGAATTAAGACAACATGCAATTGCACATGGATATTTGGATGCAGCGTTAGATGAACAACATTGGGAACCATCTTGGGTACATACATATGGTAATGTAAAATTAATGATGGAAAGATTTCCTAAGTATCTACCTAATACTTACTTACAATATTATTTATTGAGTCAAGATGTAGTGGATGATGCAAATCCAGAGTATACTCGTGCTAATGAAGTAATGGATGGACGTGAAAAAACATTATTTGATGCTATAAATCATTACAAAGAAACAGGTGAATACGAGGATGATATGTTTGTTGTAGGTGCTCATGGAACATTCATTGTAGATTTAGCTGAGTCTTTATGTAAAGAAAACGGTGGACGTTACTTATTGATTGTAAAGAATGAAGGTGCAGTTGCTGATCTTCCAGATGATGCTATGGTAGAAATTCCATGTTATGTTTCTCCTAGTGGTATCGAGAAAGTATCTGTTGGACATATCCCAACGTTCTATAAAGGGTTAATTGAGCAACAATATGCATCCGAAAAATGTATTGTAGAAGGAGCTATTGAAAACTCTTATGATAAGGTTTTACAAGGCTTTGCATTAAATAAGACGGTAAAATCATCTACTCAGGCAAAGGCAATTTTAGATGAGATGATTGAGGCAAATAAAGAATATTGGCCAGAATTAAAATAGGAGGAAATGTAATATGTGGAACTTATTTAAAAAGGAGAAGAGCAAAAAGTTAGTTGCTCCAGTAGATGGAAAATTAATACCTTTATCTCAAGTGAAAGATGAAGCATTTGCGAGTGGTGCACTCGGAACAGGGTATGCTGTAATGTTTGATGGAAACAAGGTAGTTGCTCCGGCAGATGGAACAATTGAAGCTTGTTTTCCAACTGGGCATGCGATTGGTATTAAAACTAGCTTTTCAGAAATCATAGTACATATAGGTATTGATACTGTTCAAATGGAAGGCAAAGGGTTCCACGTATTAGTTAAAACTGGTGATGTTGTTAAAACTGGTGATGTGTTAGTAGAAGTTGATTCTGATGTTATTAAAGAATGTGGCTTCGATCCAGTGACAATGGTTCTTTTGACAGAAGGAAAAGAGATAAAATTGGAATCAGAAAATGAGATAGTGAAAGCGGGTGATGAAGTTGCAAAGTGTTTGGATTAATTGGATAACTAGTTCAAATAAAAATAAAATCATTTGTACTTTAATAGCTTTGGTTAGT
>CAMCHB010000135.1 GCA_945874585.1 uncultured Clostridium sp.
ATCTTTTTCTTTGTCTTTTTCCTTTTTGTTATTGGTTTCTTTTTTCGTTTCTTTTATTGGCTCTTTTTTGCTTGTCACTTTTTCAACCATGCTATCCATAATTTTTTTGGCATCTGTTTCACTGACAGAGCTTAAATGACTTTTTACTGTAAAGCCTAATGCTCTTGCTTTTTCTAGAACTTCTTTACTATTTTTGTTTAGTTTTTTCGCTATTTCATGTATTTTTATGTTACTCAATAGCATCACCCCCATAAAATCTTTTTTCAATTTCATCTGCTATATTTTTCTCTTTTAATGCAATCACCACTTTATTATCTTTTCCTATTATATGACTTAGTTTGTCTTTCTTTCCAAAGATTATGATTTTTACATTGTTTTTTTGGCAAACATATTGCATGTTTTTCCTTGTTTTTTCTGATGCATCTTCTGTTATCACAACTAATTTAGCTTTTTTTTGCTTTAAGCAATCCATAACAGCATCATTTCCATATGCAATTTTTCTAGCACGAGTGGCTAGACCAATTAAGCCATATATTTTATCCTTTCTCGTCAATCATTACACCTCTTAATGCATGATAGATTTCGTCGCTTATTGGAACCTCTAGCATTTTTTCCAATCGCTTGCTTTTTATCACTTTCTCCAAGCATGCTATATTGTTGCAAATATAAGCTCCTCTACCATTTAATTTTCCCGTTTTATCAATTTGAATATCTCCTTGTGTGGTTCGCACAATACGGATCAAATCTTTTTTATCTTTTTTGCTATGGCAACCCATACAAGTCCTCTGCGGTTGTTTTTTCAAGATACTCACCTCTCTTATGAATCAGATTCTGTTGAACCCTCTGCTTGAGCTTCTTCCTCTGGCTCTTCTGGTAATGTTTCCTCTGTTTCTTCTGCCTTTGCTAGCATTTCTCTGAATTGAGACTCGCTCTTAATATCAATTTTCCAATTGGTTAAACGCGCTGCTAATCTTGCATTTTGTCCTGCTTTACCAATTGCCAAAGATAATTGATCATCGGTTACAATAACTTGTGCTGAATGATCATCTTTGATATCAACTGCTAATACCTTAGCTGGTAATAAAGCTGAAGAAATATAAGTTGCTGGATCTTCGCTCCATTCTATGACATCAATTTTCTCTCCACGTAATTCTGTAATAATGTTTTGGATACGAACACCTTTTTGTCCAACACATGATCCCACTGGATCAATGTTAGGATTTTCAGAATAAACGGCTACTTTACTACGATTACCTGCATCTCGTGAAACATTTTTAATTTCGATTAGTCCTTCGTAGATTTCTGGAATTTCAAATTCAAACAATTTACGTACAAAATCTGGATGGCTTCGTGAAACAATTGCTTGAGGATTTCCTTTTACGCCTTTGGTTACGTCTACTACATATACTCTAATTTTATCGTTCACATGATATTTTTCAGTTTTTACTTGTTCTTTTGGAGGCATGATACCTTCAATTTTTCCTAAATCCATAACCACAATAGAGCTGTCTACCTTTTGAATAATACCTGTTACGATTTCTCCTTTACGATCATGATATTCTGAGTAAATAACTTCTCTTTCTGCTTCTCGAATTTTTTGAACGACAACTTGTTTTGCTGTTTGGGCTGCAATTCTGCCGAAATTCTTAGGAATAATTTCTACATTAACATCATCACCCAATTGTACTTTTTTGCTGATTTTTTGTGCTTGTTCAAGACTAATTTCAAGATTAGGATCTTCCACTGCCTCTACTACCTTTTTGATGGCGTAAACAGCAATTTGACCACTTTCCTTGTTGATCTCGATTTTCACATTGTCTGCTGAATCATAGTTTTTCTTATAAGCTGTAATCAAAGATGTTTCCAAAGATTCTAGTAGATAATCTTTGCTGATGCCTCTTTCCTTTTCCAATTCGTCCATTGCTGCTAAAAGTTCTTTACTTTCTGATAACTTCATTTTATTTCCCCCTTTTTTACCATTGGTAAATTGTTTTTACATTTGCTATATTGTTTTTGGGTATCTCTATCGTTTCCTGTTCCAATTGAATGGTAATATGATCATCTTGATAGTCTGCTAAAATACCCTGTAATACTTTGGTGTTTTGAATATTTTGATACAGTTTCACTTCTACTTGTTGTCCTAAATATTTTTGAAAATGTTTGTTAGCACGTAAGTTTCGTTCCAATCCAGCTGATGAAACTTCTAAATAATAGGCCTGTTTAATAAAGTCTTTTTCGTCTAATAAATCGGTAATAGCATTGTTAACTTTTTCACAATCATCCAGTGATATACCGTCGCCATGTGGTGAATCAATTAAAATTCTAAGATAATAATCTTTGCCCTCTTTGACATAAAGCACATCGTATAGTTCATAAGCTAGTTGATCTTCAATGATAGGCTGAATGCATTGTTCAATTTTCTTTTCTAGGTTTGTCAAAATATTCCTCCCTTATACTACTTAAGAGCAGGTTATGCACCTGCTCTTAATGTTTCTATTTTAAATTGCATATTGATTATACACTATTTTCCCACGTATTGCAACTATTTTATTGATTTTTGTGAAAATTTTTTCACAAAAAAACCTTCTCTCTCTATTTTATCTAACAAGAAAAAGAGCTAAGGAAATATTCCCTAGCTCTCCCTTAAATTAAGTGACCACTACTTTTGCCCTATTTCTGTTTCAATACTTTCCGTACAGCATGCAAAACCATATTCCTCGAATGAATATTATCTTGAATACTGATTGGTTTCACACCAAGTTCTTGTGCTATCATCGATAATCCATTGGGATCAAAACCTGCTACCAAGAAAGAGATACCACGTTCTGCTAAAGCATCCAGTCTCTTTCTAATTTCTCCTGTGTCCTGTATCTGAGAAGCTGTGTCACCTTTACTGGTCAAGAGCAGCATAACCCCAATTGGTTTGCTTACTTTTTTCATTTGATCATACTGATAAATCATGTTGTCACAGCTTTCCAGCAAGGCATCATACAAACGAATTTCATATTCATAGGATTCATAATTCACATTCAACTGTCTTCCATACCGGAAAGGTCTTTTTTCAATAGTTGATCCAAACAAGGTAATAGCAACCTGAATATATTTTTCTTTGTCCATTGCACACAAAAGCTGTTTGATATCAATCAATCCACTTGAAACACCTTCCTCCAATTCGCAAAGATACATATAAATAGATTGATCAATCACAAAATAAATTAAGTCTTGTTCCTTTGTCTGAACCTCTTCTGGTAAAATATTTCCTTTTACAGGTGCTTCTATCTGTTTGGAATTAGAAGTATGCTTGCTATTCAGTTTGCCTTTTTTAGCTTTTTTCAAAGTTTCCACCAATGTTTGTTTTTTCATCATGTCTTTTCATCCTTTCTCCTGGAATCGCTTTTGGGAATCACTTTTTTGCATAAAGGCCACTTAATTTAAGAACAATAATAAATATTGCTATCTCTATTATGATGCAT
>CAMCHB010000136.1 GCA_945874585.1 uncultured Clostridium sp.
GTATAAGTTGCCTAGAAGTATAATTTTTATAGAATGCAAAACTTGCCTTTTCGTATAATTGCAATCAATCTCGTCTGGTAGTATAATATTTTCCGTTTTAGTCTTATAGTATAATTAGATTGTCTGCTAGTATAATTTTGTATCATCAAATAACACAATACTAAAACGCTAAGAAAAAGAACCTGAATTATTTTTCAGATTCTTACATAGAATATAGTAAGTATTGAAATCTTTGTTTGAAGATGGTACAATATTATTAGTTAAAGAGGTAGATGAACGATTTAGGCTTGTTTCTAATATATCATCTACCTCTTTTATTTTATTGATTTCTTAAAAATGCTTATTTATTCCTCATCATTGCCTATACTATTTAATGTATTTTCAACATCCTTATACCCAGGTAAAATTGCATTTACTAATTCGTTTTCATCGCAATTTACTTTCCATTTTCCATTGTCCTTTTTCAAGTCAAATGTAACTGAATTCGTCACCATTGGTATTTCATCAGAATTGTATTCTTCCTCAAAATATTTTTGCATTTGTGCATTCATATCTTCTTCTGATGTGTTACCACCAAAAGCTTGTGAAAATGCAACACCAATTGCTTTTTTCATATAGTTACCAAATACAGTCTTTAAGTCTTTGTTACTTGCATCCACCTTTACATGACATTCTTTTAATGTAACATCGGTTGATACTACCTCATATTTCAAATTTTTTAACATAGTCTTTGCCATTTGCTCACTGTCAGCATCATCCTCACTATTATCTTCCTCATCTAATGCATCAAATGAAAGATACTGTTTAATTTGTTGTTCATCTCCTGTTTTAATAGCTGCAAATACTTTATCTACAGTATCCAATGCCTGTTTTTTCGTCCTATTTAACGCAAAATAATATCCTCCTAAAACAACTCCAACTATCACTACAACTATAAGTAAAGCTTTTAAAAATTTTTTCATTTCTTTTGTTTCCCCCTTTCTTTTAAGATATGACATTCATATCATTAAATAAAAAAATTGTCAAATGTAACTTTATCTATTTTTCTACTGATAGCGATTAGCTGTTCTGGCTACATATCCCGTTCTACCTGTTGCCGGGCAGTATACTTTATCCCATGTATATCCATCTGCTTGTGCTATATTTTCTGCTAAAATTTGTACCTTCGTATTTGCCTTGTAAAGATGTGCTGTACTGTAAATAGTTGGATTTTCTCTAATATTTGTCTTAACTGCAAATACACGTGTACGACCGCTTTGTTGATTGTCTTGTCTTTTTAATTTGCTCTGATCTTTTGGTCTTAATACACAAACGTAATTTTTAAACGGCTGGTCTCGATATCCTACTGCTTTTCTCTTCACACCATTTTGATCATAGAATTTTCCATTGATATCAATTAAACCCATGTGGCCATAACCTCCGCCGTAACTTTTTCCATACACTAAAACATCCCCCGGTTGTAATGCTACTTGATTCGATAATTTTTCAAAAATATTGGCTGGATAATTGGTTGCCCAATCCTTAGCGTTTCCCCTCGAACGATAGGGCACACCTAGTACCTTGTATAAGTATTGTTGAATTAAACTAACACATTGTCCCTTATATGTTCCGTTGGGATTTGCTACACTTCCTTGTGCTAATCCCCATGAACCAAATTCAGCTAAATTCATTCTTCCTTCTCTCCTTCCATATCTTCAAAATCTCCACCCTGATAAGCCTCATCTACTTCCTCTTCTTGCATCTAGATACCTCCTTCTCCTATAAATTTAAGATGATTTTCTTACCTATTATGATATGGCTATTTCTCTTAATTGGTGAATTTTATGCAAAAGGAAAAAAAAAGATTCTAACTATCAGAACGAAATTAAAGACTTAAGTGCGCAAATTTCATCATTAAATGAAAAAATTGAAAATAGCGAAAAGCAAATTTCCGAATTAACTGATTCAAACAAAGCTATTACAGATGAAAATCAAAAATTAAAAGAGGAAAAAAATGTTTTAGAAAATGAAAAAAACGAATTAACTGCTAAAATAGATGAACAGCAAAAAGCAGTTTCTTCTCAATCACAATCCACTTCTTCTCAATCATCTACATCTAGTTCAAAATCAGTTTCAACTTCTGCCTCATCAAATACTAATTCTAACACTAATTCTGAAATGGTTTGGGTAGGAGAAATTAGTATTGCATTATTTAAACCGATAAAAACCTTATAAAATATTGATATTTCAATACTTATAAGGTTTTTATTCTATGGTACCAATGGTGGGACTCGAACCCACATGGTTTCCCGCCAGATTTTGAGTCTGGTGCGTCTGCCAGTTCCGCCACATTGGCATATATGTGGTAATATAACAATTTCTTATTTATATTACCATATTTTTTTTCATTTGTCTACCCTATTTGAAACGTTTTCCTTTTTTTCTGCTTCCAGTACGTTCTTCTACTTTTGATTCCTTTACAATACTTTCATTTGATTCCTTGCTAACATTCACAACATTACCTGGAATTTGATAATCATCATCATCAAACAAATCAATGTGTCCGCCAAATTCATTTTCTCGAATCTTACGAACTTTCTTCATATGAAAAGAACCTGCAATAATACAAATCACCAAAACAATAATGGCAACTACACCAATTGCATAAGGAAGATATTTTTTATATTGCTTCCAATAAGCACCTGCTGTATTGGTTTCTTTTTGTGTAACCATAATTTGATAAGTTTGTTGCTCATTGGTAGCTGAATTATTGACTAAAATTGTAACGGTGTTTTCTCCTTCTTTTAAAGAATCTGCACCTAAAACTTCAATTGTTGCATCTGCCTCATTGGCTACCGCATCTATTTTTAAACTGGTTATCTCTTTGGATATTGTTGCTTCATATTCATACACATCTGCATGAAAAGCTGGTGTTACAGTAATTTCTTCTTCTCCTTTTTGACTAACGCCTTTTACTGAAATACTTTGTAAACGCAATAAATTATCTGTGTCATCTGCTTGCTCATCATTACTATCTTCTGTAACCGTTTGATTATCCACAGTGTTTTCTTCTTGCGTATTATTTTGCTTTTTATTACTGTTGGTTGTTTTTGTTGTCTTTGTTGTTTTTTTCGTTGTTGTTGTTTGGTTCGTGGTATTGCTACTAGTTGAATTATTTTTGGCTGTATTAGTAGAAGCCGCATAAGCTGGAAAAGTCATTCCAATAGCAAACAGTACAATGGCTAAAAACATCACTATTTTTTTCATATTTTTCATCGCTTGTTTCTCCTTATTTTATATTATTTTTCTTTTGGCTTTCTCTTGTAGATTGCATTTAGTATATCATTATCTTCTGCTTTTAGTCAAGATGGTAAAAAAAATACTAGGGCTGTACACCCTAGTATTTTCAATTATTTGATTTTTTTAATAAATTATTCAGCAAAGTTTTCTTCTTTCTTTTAAATACATT
>CAMCHB010000137.1 GCA_945874585.1 uncultured Clostridium sp.
TACACACTGCATATCGTCGGCAGCGTCAGATGTGTATAAGAGACAGCTCTATATCTATTTTGCAATTCAGCAAACTCTACAAGTTCCTTTCCTTTGGCGGGATCAAGCACGACATATTTACCGTTCTTTTTAATTTTTTCTACTACGATATAATGACTATCACTACACAAAACAGCTGGCAATTTGCTAATGAGATTTTTTTCATCATAGGCGTATTTATAAGCAACAAATTTAAACCCATAGTTCTCCGCAATTGCTTTCATTTGTGCTAATGTCATTCCATCGCGGCCTATACAAAATTCCGAACCAACATCTACTATATCAACTTTACAACCATAGTAATTAAAAATCATTGTGAGACATGCGATACCACAATCCATACTGCCTAATTGCGCAACATATGATATTTTTCTCCGCCTATGCACAAAACCACCTTCTTTGTATAAATATATTTTTTTCGCACATCAACCTTAAATAATATAAGTGTAACCTTTATTCATTCTTGATTATTATATTTATGCTGCACTTTTTCTGGCAACTCAGCTTGAGCAACTTCAAGCCATTTTGTAACACCACGAACCGGCATATATGTAACTTGAATATATGCATTTTCTTTTAATATTCTGGATGTTTTAAATGTAATTTCTTTGCCTTTTCCTTCCATATCAAATGCTTCTAAATAATATTCATATTTTAAGCCGTATCCATCAGCATTAGACATCTCTAAACATTTACTGTTGTCTATCTTCGTATAATATTCCTTTGTATTTAAACATACATATAATATAGCAACTGCAATAACTATGCATAATAATATCCCTATTATACTACTTACTCTCTTTCTATTCATTATCGCCTCCTTGTATAAAAGCTCATCACTCATGCAGCCATATGAATCCAGATATCTCCGAAGTTATATCATTATAAATAATTTCTGCCAATTCGTTTTCTGTCGCACTCATATTTTGTTGACCAATATTTCTGCCAACCGCATTATTATGCAAATCCATATACTTATGCTCTTCTTTAGAAAATCCATCGTCTTCGTTTCCGGTAGTATCTTTATCCTCATGAGCCGTTGCAAAAAGCTCTGCTTTTGTACTTCCAATCAATATAGTCATTTCTGCATTCCATATACCATGCCGAAAAGCATCACTTCTGTCCCCCAAACCATTGTATCCAAACATCTCTTCTGTTTTAGATATCGCTATATCTTTCGCTTTGTTAACCTGTAAAGCGTCAAATGGATAGCGAATGACCAGCCGCTTTTCCGAATCTGTTAATGCATTCCACGTATCAATAACTCCGCGTTGTTTTTCAATAGCAATATTGACCTTTTCCAAAATTTCTGCTTCACTTGCATTTGGACTTTCAGTTTTGATACTTACTATTATTTCAATAATTTTCGCAAACTCATCTTGTGTCGATATACTTTCATTTGCCATTTGTTCAAAAGAAAAGGCATAGGTCTTAATTGGAACTCCTGCTACTAGTATCCCCATTAAACAACAGAAACAAATACTTTTTTTTAATTTCATATTATACCTCTTTTCTATTCTATAAAATTCATTTATAATAAATTCAGCCCAAAATTGACATCTATACTGTGAGAGATTTTTATCTATTATTATTTAACTATTTTCCATCTATATGATGCTGGGGAACTCAAAGCACAAACTTCCCCAGTGTCATATGTATAACAATTTTAGCAGCAGAAGAATACCAAGGTACCGGCATTGCATTCAGCCGTAACAGAACAAAGCATACCGCTAGAACTTCTCGGCTCTCCTGCTCCTGCTGAAAAGTTCTTTAAATCCGCTTCTCCTACTTCAAGCATGATGTTACCAGCTGCATTTTCCTTATTGAGATTTTCCATGTTCATTTTTCTTGCATTTTTCATAATGAATTTCTCCTTTCGTTTGACCCACACAGTATAGATGCCAATTTTGGACTGAATTTATAAATTTTTGATTATTTAATCATCTTTACTTTTTTACTTCCTACGCGATCTTTGGCAAAAAAGACTAGAGCAAAACTAATAAGCAACATACAAACTAATACCACCAGACTTACTAATTTGTTAAACTCCAATACTTCATCACTTTGATAATTAATCAACCCTAATCCGGCTGTAATTGGATATATATTGGTTAATCCATGTCCTGCAGCAAAAATCCCAATAAATCCATAAAAGAACGCAAAAACAACACCATTAATAAATGCCCCTGCTTTTTGACACGCAATCAATACAATCGGTAAAACTGCTATAAACACACACAAATTAATCGCTACCATCTGAAATAAGATTCTGATTGCATTTCCAAACGAACAACCTGAAAATCCGCTCAATAGAACAACAAAAAATGTAAATGCAAATTCTATAATTGATAAATACACACAAATTAATGCTGTTACTATCATCTTTCCGGTCAACAATTTTCTAAACGAAATCGGTATAACACTCAAATTTTTTAATGTATCATCCGTCCGCTCTCTTTCCACAATATATCCGGATATTAGTGCTATTGTAGAAGGAAATATCAAACTAAAGCCATTCCATATTACTTCACTTCCAAAAATCATTAAATTATATTCTGTTCCATCTGATGCTGTAGCCATAAATCTTGTTAACAATACACATGCTAACATAGCAGCAACACCAATCCACAATATGGAAAATTTCTTTAATTTTATAAATTCTGTCTTTATTATCCGTATCATTTCTTCACCTTACCCTTCACGCATTTTATATATTTTTACAATTACCCAGTATGAAAGGATCCCTAAAATACCAACAACAAAGACCGTCACTGTAAGAGGAAGAAAATACGGACTAATTATTTCGTAATAAGACTCTCCGGAATCTACAAACACTGAAGCTTGCCATCTATAAATCGTTGGTGTAGGCATAACACTTTTCAAAACATTCATTATTGGTGAATCAATCGCCAGTCCTACAAACGCTAAAAAGAAATTAAAAAACGTATAAAACACGGTTATTATAATAGAAAAAATATAAGATTTATTAAACAACACAATTAGGATAAGTACGGGCAAAGTACCTGATGTGTATAGAATCCCAGTTAAAGCAGCAACTCCAAACTTTACAGGGATGCCTGTAATTTCTCCTCCCGATATAACTCCTCCAACTATCGCAGACAGTGTTGTTGTAAGCGAAAATAATATCCCCATTGCAAATAGTAACGCAATTTTTGCCGTCACGATACTATTCATAGAAACGGGAATCACTCTCAAGTTCTTAAGAGTATCATTATCTCTTTCCATAATAAAAAGCATAGCAGCCATAATTCCCAATACACATGGAAGCATAATTGGTGAGCATAATGAAAACATGGGGCAAAAAAATTAAGCAAACAAGAGTATTTACCAAATACGGCGTTTTTTTCGAAATGATTTAGGCG
>CAMCHB010000138.1 GCA_945874585.1 uncultured Clostridium sp.
GATACAGAGCCTGTACTTACATACATATCGCTATCAAAAATAAAAGAATGGGCATATACTGAAAATGGGAATTTCTGTTATGAATTATGCGTACCTGAACCACCGGAAGTGACAGAGATTGTAGATGGAAGTTGTATTATCCGGGTAAAGCCTTTGAGTGAGGAGTGTCGGGAATATTCAAAAAAATATGTGAGTACGTTCGGCTATCAGGGAAACAATCTGTTATGTTCAAACTGGAATGCGGAGGATATGCAGGGGTTGGATTATAATGGACTTTATGAATATTTTTATCAAATGAAATATGGAGAAAAATTTACTGCAGAAAAAGAGGTTGTGGGAATTCCAGCAGAAGAGTTCGAAAATGTAATTATGACATATCTTCCTGTTACAAAAGAAGAATTGAAAGAATGGGCGGTCTACGATGAACAAAGTAATATGTTTATCTGGGAACGATTGGGATGTGGTAATTATTCACCAACACATTTTGGATTGTCTTTACCGGAAGTAACAGAAGTCAGGCACAATGAAGATGGAAGCATTGTTTTGACAATTCATGCAGTATGTGATTCCGTTGTATGTAATGATGTTGTTATTACACACGAACTTACGATGAAAATTCAGGATGATGGAACGATTCAGTATGTTGGAAACAGGATTTTAGATAATGGTATTGATAATATACCGAGGTATCAGTACCGGTTAGGTAATTTGCAGAATTGATCAGTAGAGAAGAATGAAATAAAGAGAACTGATAACGGGAAATTATGCTATCAGTTCTCTTTATTTATTTCCAAATACCAAGATTAGAAAGTACAGATTCTGTTATTTCGGTAGCCTGACTTCCAGTTGCACTAGAAGAGGATTGAATATTTGTTGCGAAGTAGTAAGTATTATTCGCTGTTTCAATGTATCCGATAAACCAGCCATTGACATCTTTACCATTGACACGCCCGGTTCCTGTTTTCCCGTAAAGAGAACCGGAAGAAGTAGTGGAAAGCAGCAGGGCTTTTTTTATTGCCTGGATATTTTTATTGTCAAAATGAAAATTATTTTGATAGAAATCCTGTAACAATTCCACCTGTTCTATGGGTGATATCTTCAGAGAGAAATCTGTCCAATAGAGATTTAGATTTGTTCCAGTATTCTGATTCCCATAGTTTATTGTCTGTAAAAATGTTCTTACGGCTTCAAAACCTGCCTGTGAATCAATTGCCTGAAAATACCAGTTTACGGAATTATGCATAGCCGAGGTTAAATCTTGATCGGCTTCCCATGAATTAAAAGGATATGGTTCTCCATTCCATGTGAAAGTGGAATGTTCTGGTGTAATAATTCCAGATTCCAAGCCAAGTAATGCATCATATATTTTATAAGTCGAATTCGGTGATACACGTGTGGAAGCATGATCCATATTATAAATATTCCATCTATCAGCAGACTGATCATATAAAACAAAACTTCCGGTGTAGTCCCCAAAATTGGAAGAAAGATTTAGCTGAGTAATATTCTTTTCGGTTGTGTCAAAATGATAGCCAGTCTGATCAGAAGCATAAACAGAAAGTATGGGAATGCATCCAATGATGATAGTAGAGACGAATATGCATATAAGATATCCACGAATTTTTTGTTTAAAAGTAGGTTGGTGGAATGATGCAATATTTAAAATGCGTCCTTTTAACTGTTTTATATTTCCACTGATTCCCATAGTAAGAGGGAATGGAGACAGAGCTATTGTTTCGGCAAAGTTAATCAGTGTATTTCCATATGACTTGTATTCTGTTTCTTTCAATAATTGTAATACAGCACTGTCGCAGGCAAGTTCCCGTTCCTGACGTATTCTTTTTAGAAAATACCAGATTAGGGGATTGAACCAGTAGAAAACATTTACTGTATTTATCAAATATCCAATTAGAATATCTTTATGCTTGTAGTGCTGCAGTTCATGAAGAAGCATATATCGAATATCAGTTGCGCTTATAGTTCCAGCGTTAAAATCTGAAATCAAGTGAATTGGAAGATAAATGCGAGGATGCAGGAAACCAGCCAAAACAGGAGATTTCAAAAATGCTGTACTATAAATCGGAATGGTATGCTTGCTGTTCACTTCGTTTAAACATTCTATATAAAGAGCGTTTAGTTCTTCATTCTGAAGAGGTAAAGCAGAACTATGTAAGGCTTTTACTTGTTTTACTGAGCGGTAGAGAAGAAAAAACATTATGAATATACCGATACTCCAGAAAAATACAAGTAATGTGTGAATAAAAGTTGGTATTTGGGTGCTGACAGAGACAGCAAAATCATTTATTTTATCCAAATTATAACCATTACCAGAAAGAAAAGTGGTTTGAATGTCACCATTGGTACTTGAACTGGCTGTCAGCAAATGTCTCCACGATATAGAAGATGGGGCAGAGTTTATCGGTAAAAAGGGAACAATTAGAACGGCAAGAAATATAATTGAAAGATTATATTGCATACGTGCGGATAATTGCCTTTGCAATAAATTTTTTAATCCCAGTAAACTACCTAAAAAAATACAAATGATGGCATTACAGAGTAAAAATCGAAAACTAAAATATATCAAAATATGCTCCTCCCATGGTTAATGATTGGAAAGAAGATTCCGTAAGCTGGCAATGTCTTCTTCAGACAATTTATCATCCTCAATGTAAGAGGCAAGCATAGAAGTGATATTACCATTATAATATCGCTTTAAAAAAGAATTACTTTCCTGCCGAATATATTCGTCTTCCTTGACCAATGGAGTATAGACAAAAACCCGGCTTTGTTTTTCATAGGTTAGTGCTTTTTTAGAAACGAGACGTTTAATCAATGTCTGAATTGTTTTAGGACTCCAACTGGAAATTTGTGTTAATTTTTCAGTAATTTCATTGGTGCTGATTGGTGCGTATTTCCAAACGATTTTCATAACTTCAAATTCAGCTTCTGAAATTTGAGGCAGATTGCTCATGTGATATTCCTCCAAATCTTACAAATGTAATAAAAACATTATATATCTTAAAAGGTTATTCTGTCAACGAAATAAAAAATTTGACTTTAAATCCAGATACATTTTAAAGGTATGTGGAATCGAGCTAAGATGTAAAAGTACAGAACAAACATTCGATTTAGTTCTGTACTTTTTTTCTCCTGAATGATATACTATACAAGTAACAATACTAAGAAAACAACTACTATTTCTAAAATATCACCGCTAAATTAGAGCGCTCAGGAGAAATTACATGGATCATTTTGAATTAGTATCACAATACAACCCAACTGGCGACCAGCCGCAGGCAATTAAAGAGCTGGTCGAAGGCTTCAAAGAAGGAAACCAGTGTCAGACGTTGCTTGGCGTTACTGGATCTGGTAAGACATTTACCATGGTGAATGT
>CAMCHB010000139.1 GCA_945874585.1 uncultured Clostridium sp.
CTACACACTGCATATCGTCGGCAGCGTCAGATGTGTATAAGAGACAGTATTGAAGTTATATAAACTTTTTCCCACAGATTATATGTATTGGCATATCTGCTGTGTGTCTGCATATGAGTATAGCCATTTAAAATGGTGAGCAGTTTCTGATATGAAATTCCTTCTCCTTTAAACTCATCAATAAAGAGTATAGACGGAGCCCCTACATCCATATATGTATCAAAACCACCTGTAGAATTATTATCAAAATCAGTTACGACATAGATATTATCAACGCCATTGGTTTTACAAAGTTCGTTGTATGTATGGGTTTTTCCGGTACCGCTTTCCCCTATATGATATTCACAATAAATGTCCTGTTTTATAGGGGATTGTGATATTCTTAAATCAGAGTAAGCCTGTCTTATCATCCTGCTATATCTGTAATATTTTATATTTGACATCATTATTTGTTTTGGGGTAAAACCACGGTTAAGCATTTCGTCGATTTCATCTAAATCACTACGCATACCTTGTTTATCCTTAATATTTTCAAGCCCCATAGTATATAAGACTTTTTCGCCCTTTTCAGCATATTTCCCCTGTTTTGTGATGTAGGCTGTCAATTCTTTTTTACCGCCTAATTGAGGTTCAACATGACTGTCACAAAAGATTTCAGAAACACGTTTTAAAGTTGTTGTGTTTCCATTACAGGCAATATGTGCATGATATAAACCATTTGCACTTACACATACAGCAACAGCACAGGTACGTCCTTTACCACTTTTGCTCCATTGGTCTGACAGCGCTTGTGCTAGAAATTCGGGATTTTTGTATTGTTCTTCTTTTAACCCCATTTTTTCCATGCTCTTTACATTATGTGTTACAAGCCAGTTCTTAGATTTTGTGTTTAAAGCAAAATTTGACATTGTTTTTTACCTCCATTGAATACATTTACCGAATTCCCGGTAAAAAAATAAGCTGTATAAGCGTTGATTTTACAATGATTATTTGAAATGTTACTTATTACAGAAGTAGGGTGGTAATACTGACACCCTACCTCCGCTAAAGTCCTCGACTGCCTTAGGGCAGTCGGTACTTTGCGGTTAATTATTGATCATCAGCCGAACAATTCAGAATCCGTAAAATATGTGTCTTCCAGTCTGATGTATCAGAAATCATGGGATATTTGATCATTGTAAGTTCTAAACCATCAGCAAGCACTAAGCCTTCGCCTACACCAAAACGTATGTCCGGAAGTTCATACCCTGAAAAAAGCATCGTGCGCTGTTCTTTACTTAGGTTGCCTAACCCGATAACGACCATAAAATTATCACGGGCACCATTAGAGAAAAGAGCGCTGTCAGCCCTTTGTGTTACAATCCATACACCAAATGAAATACCACGTCCAAGCATTAAGATTTCAGAAACTGCGCCTAAAATTTCATTTGCACACTTCGATTTATTGATCTTGTCCTGCATCTGCATATAGTTAATAAATGCTGGGTATTCATCAAATATCAAAATATGCATTTTGTCAGAACAACCATTTTCACGTACATCTGAAAATTTCTTATAATAATCCATAACTCCATGATAACAGTCACGACCGGTATAATAATGTGAAGTCTGTTTTAGGAATTCGAAATCACTTGATTTTTTGAAATCACAAAAATAAACTTCTATATCAGGATCAGTCTGCATTAATTTTCCCAACAAATATAACAGACAATATGACTTCCCCGATCCACTTGAACCGGTTATCAGAAAGTGTGGGAATTTGTCTATTTCCAAATTTATAGAAATAGACAAATTATATTCGTAATGATATTTGAGCGAGAATCCGATACTCATAATTTTACCCATGCCATTTTTCCTCAAAAGACTGTTCCTTTTTATGAGTGTTTTTCGAAAAATACATTTTTCGATTATAATCAGCAATATGCCTGATGCCTTCTTGTGTTCGTGCGAATGCAATCCGTAGTTCATTTTCGTTTAATGCAACACATACCATTGGAGATGTAGGCATAAATATACCGTAATATTGAAGATTGTTTGACAAAATCTTTTCAGACTGTTTTTTAATAATCTTTAATAGGTCTTGTTTTGAAATGCTATCGTCATTACGAGAAATGTCAAAAAAATATCCCACCTCATCTCCGGTTTTAGACACAGATGCCCGGGTGCAAAAACATGTTTTAAAATTTTTGGCAACGCTTTCAAATGCATTGTTGACAAAATCTACATTAATTGTCATTCCGTCATAGCCCACGATAGACGGATAAAATACTTTTCCGGAGTTGTGTCAAAAACCTCTGCAAAAATTTCTTTTAAACTATTTTTCATTATTTTTGTTGCTTCTGCCAGTGTACAATTTTTAAATAATGAAATAAGTACTATAAAACAAATTATTGCAGTTAAAAACAAAATTAAAAAAATGAAAAAGTTCATAGTAAACCTCCTTTTTTGTGTATAGTGGGGGAAATTTTTCCCCCACTAAATTATTTGTGACTAACGATTTCAACAGATTCAACCTTGAAATATTTTGAGCCTAGGGCAACTTGAACATTCAATACGAGTGGTGTGCGCTTGGGCAATGTTTGCAATTTTTCCGCAACATCATCATCTGTAAAAAAAGTGCAGAATGAATCAGCATCATCGTCCAATACCTTGATGAGGTTATATGGCTCGCCTGTGTTTTTCGAAGTGCCACGAGTTGTTGAAATATAAAAAACCTGTCCTGAAACTAACATAGCCTTTTTCCTCCTTTCCTTCTTAAGTATAATGCATTAGAAATGACAGTGCCTTTCGCTGTTTATGTGCTTAACGTCATTTAATGTCGTTTAGATAGATAATTAAAAATTACATACATAGCATGTTTTAATGGAGATGGAAATGAATGATAATTTTCAATCAGCGCTATATCTTCTTGCGAAAATTGCTCCGAAAATTCACAACCATATAGAATCCAGTTTGGTGTAACCTTATAGTGGACACACAATATATGTAAGTTTGGGATACTTTTAATATCACCAGCTTCATAACGTTGAATTGTTCGTTTGTCAACACCTAGAAAACTAGCCATATCCTGTTGTGTTAAATTTAAATCACAACGTGCCTTGGCAAGGCGTTCTCCAATGGCATATTTATCCAGGTGTGCTTTTACGATAAAATTGTGGTTCATATTTCTTTTTTAATCAGGCGCCCGACTTTTCCTCCTTTGATTTTTCGAAAAGCCTTTCGGTACCAACAACTATACTCTTGGTAAAATTGAAATAAAACCTACTTTCAATGATTATTGAAAGACACTTTAACAAAAGTTTTTAATACTCTTTTATAATATTTTGTGCATGGGGACGAAAGTTCTTGAG
>CAMCHB010000140.1 GCA_945874585.1 uncultured Clostridium sp.
TGTCATAAACTTGTTCATCCCTTTTATTCTTTTTTATTTTACCGTAAACTAGTAGAAGTAGAAAATAAATTTTTGATTTTAAGAGGGTTTTATTATGGATAATCGTCCGATTGGATTATTGGATTCAGGGCTAGGTGGCCTATCTGTTGCAAAAAAAGTAATTGAAAAATTGCCTAATGAATCAACTGTTTTTATTGGTGATAACGCTCATATGCCGTATGGCGATCGAACTAAAGAAGAGATTATTGAACTAGTTAGAAAATCAGTCCAATTTTTGTTAGAGAAAAATGTTAAGCTGATAATTTTTGCCTGCAATACTGCGACAGCAATGGCTATGAGTACGATTCAAGCAGAAATCGATCCACAAATTATCGGAGTTATTCAGTCGGGGAGTTTGGCCGCTTCACGGACAACTAAGAATAAAAAAGTTGCGGTAGTTTCAACTAAAGCAACAGCAGAATCACATGCTTATGCTAAAGAGATCCGTTTCCGTGATCCAGAAATTCAGGTAACGGAATTAGCTGCCCCTAAACTTGCACCACTTGTGGAGGCTCAAAAAGATCATGAAACCAACTTAAAAGTAGTTAAAGAGAGTTTGACCCCCTTACAAGGAAAAGACTTTGACACTTTAATTATGGGCTGTACGCATTATCCATTGATTCAGAAAGAATTTAAAGAAGCAATTAATGATAAAAATGTTACTATCTTGGATCCTGCAGATCAAGTTGCACAGTATACGTTTAATGTGATGCGGCGCGATGGTTTGTTTAGTGATGGTAATGAAAAAGTCAGTCATGAATATTACACTACAGGCGATCCAACTAGTTTTGATCATTTAGCAAGGACATTCATGGATGATGCAACTTTAACATCTAAGCATGTGGATACGGAGAATGAATAATGGTTAAAGAAATTTTATTTGCGACTGGTAATCAAGGTAAAGCAAAAGAACTAAAAGAAGCCTTTAAACAAGCTGGGGTAAATGTCGAGATTAAGACGAATGCTGACTTAGACAATCCGCCTCATCCGATTGAAAGTGGCCATACGTTTGAAGCTAATGCCAAGATTAAGGCCCATGAGTTAGCTAACTTTAGCAAGTTGCCAACGATTGCAGATGATTCGGGCTTAATAGTTGATGCCTTAAATGGGGAGCCTGGTGTTAGAAGTGCACGGTATGCAGGCGAAGCTCACAATGACGCAAAGAACAACGCCAAGTTATTAGCTGAATTAGGCGGTGTACCGAATGAAAAAAGAACGGCTAAATTTTGGACTACGATTGTAGTTTCGATGCCAGGTGAATTTGATAAAGACTTGGTTGTGTCAGGTACTTGCAGTGGTCGTATTTTGGCCGCACCACGTGGTGAAGATGGTTTTGGGTATGATCCATTGTTTTATATTCCAGAAAAAGAAAAAACTTTTGCACAGATGACTACTGATGAAAAGAATGAGATTTCTCATCGTGGGCGAGCTGTGCAAAAGTTGTTGAAAGAATTGCCAAGTTGGTTAGAACAATTTGATTAGATAAATAAGCTTCAAGGTCATAATGACTTTTGAAGCTTATTTGATAGTTAACCAAAATATTTGTTAGTGTAAGTTATTAAGAAATTGTATTAGAAATGGATGCATGGGAATTACTAAACCACCACCAATGAGCGTAGTTAATACAATTTTTTTAACAAATTTAAAAAGCATAATACAAGAGTCCTTTCTATGAATAAAAAAGATAACGTATATGGACAAAAATATAGGAAATTGCGAGTACTACATCATATTAGTTTAGTGAATGCAGCTAAGAATGTAACAAATAAATCTACATTAGCAGAATGGGAAAAAGGTAAAGATAATTTATCTTGGTGTAAAGTAATACAACTTCTTTTTAATATTCATATTCAACCAATAGAATTTTTAGAGGATAGTGTATCTTCACAATTGTACGGTGCGATAACAAATATTGCTGTTGCATATCGAAGGAATGATATGCAACAATTGATAATAATTTTTAAAGAAAATCTGAAAAAATATGAAGGAGATACCAAAAGCAAAGATTATATGTTTCAAGCTGCTATTGCTGCAAATTTTTATGAAGATTTATCAGAGCATAATGTATGTCCTTCAATTTTAAAAGATAAAATTATTTTATATTTTTCAAATATAATTGATAATAAAAATTTTTGGTGTTATGAAGATATATTTTATTTTGGGTTAATTACGCAGTTATTAGATGCAAGGCATTTACACGGCTTTTCTTTGAAATTATTAGAATATATTGAAAAGAACCCTATTGATTCTAAAGTGTGGAATGAATTAGCAATAAACGCTTTATTAAATGCTGACTTTTCTTTAATGAAAAAAGATTTAAAAAAAGCCGAAGAATTATACAATAGATTGGATATATTGGAAGCTATAGATAATTATGCTGAATTAATCATTCGTAAGAAATTTTTAGAAAGCTTGATTCAGTATTTAAAAAATAATAGCAATGTAGAGATCTTTTTTTTATTTCGTTGCCTAGATTTTTTAGATTTAACTAATATGAAATTAGATTTCGAATCTGCATTCCTACAAATTAAAAAGATTTATAACAAATGATCATCTTCTTTCAGTTGAATTCATTAGGCATGATAGCATTTTCTAAGATAGCAAATAAATCAATTTCCGGTAATTCGGAAATTGATCATATAGCAGTTAAAGAAAGAGCAATAATAAATTTGTAAAAACTATAAAGAAAAATTTAGAAAGTGTGATTATTATGTTTTTACCTAAAAAGATTATAGTATCAAGCTTAATGATGGCTACTTTAGTAGTTTAGCAGTGGATAACGAATCAGTATCGGCAGCTAGCTATGATAATGGTACACAGGAAAATATTGAGGAACTTACCCCAACAGCTCATCATTTATTTACAGAAGCGGAGATAAATAGTTTTTCAGAGCTAATAACAGTAAAAAATGGTGAATACCAAGTAGATCAAAATAGAGCAAATCAGGCAAGTTTAAGGGAAATACAGTTGGCAAATCAATTTGTAAGTCAGGTTAAC
Source organism: uncultured Clostridium sp. (assembly GCA_945874585.1). GTDB lineage: Bacteria > Bacillota > Clostridia > TANB77 > CAG-508 > CAMCHB01. The sequence goes on from CAMCHB010000140.1 coordinate 3,037, forward strand.
GAGACTAAAAGAGATTTAAGATTGTATGGTGTAGATTTAGCCCATCCACATCATAATTACTTTACGTATAAGGACTTTAGTTGGGGAACTAGATATTATTTTTCAACTAATGCTGCTGTAACACGGATGCAAAAGGTTTTAAGAAATGGTAATGCAGTTATGGGTGGCGCAAGTATAGTAGGTGGAGCCATTGGTGGGGTAATTCCTGCATTAGCAGGTTCAGTTGTAGCAAATCACTTTTCAAATATGGCTGCTGATTTAGGAGACTATAATAATGCACATAGAAATAAACAAATTTATATGGAT
>CAMCHB010000141.1 GCA_945874585.1 uncultured Clostridium sp.
CCTTTTTAGCCGCCTTTGATCCTTCCTTTTTAAAAACAGCAAATGCTTTCTGACTATTAAGAATATTTGGAAGTTGTCTTACATCTTCCAATTTATCAAATTTTCCATCTAACATCCATTTTGAAAAATCAGTTTTGGTAAATCCATGCATAGTTAAAGAATCAATGATAGGCCTCCGCTGAAGTTCAACAAATCCATGGAATTTTTTTATGTCAAACATAGAATCATCAGTGCATAAAGGCTTATAATATTCCTGCATATCACGATAACCATCTATCATTTTCCGGATTTCCGAGGCTTTCGTATTTCCACCACAAAAAGAAACTAAACGCGACATTGGCATACACCTTGTGTTCGCTAAATAATCAAGATACTTGGCTTTTGAATAAGCATCCCATTCTCGCGCTCCTACCAAATGTAGCTGAAGCCTAATAGCATCTTTATCATCTTCTGAAAGATTTTCATATACGATACAACTAATCTTAGTCCAATCACCCGGAACATTCTTTTTTCGAAAATCGCGATAAATCTGAAGTCTAGTGTTGCCTTCTATAACAGTATACTCACCCTCTGATTCTAAGTTGACAATGATAGGATTAATAATTCCTCTATTTTCCCTAATCGAATCACGTAGTGCAGCACAAGAATCTGTAGATGTTCCTAACAATAAAGCGATCGTATCACTTGTGATTTCTTGTTCAGCGAAAACATCAAGATAATTTGCAATTCGCGGATTTTGTCGGTCTAAATGTATGTGATCTATTGATAACTCAACATATTTACTCATTCTAATCCCCTATTGTTTTATAATAAATCAGTCACATTTATAGTAATGTCGGTGCCTCTCATATTGATAGACTTGATAACAATAAGTTGAGGTTTGTATGCCTTCGTAAAGAATTGTAGTCTTCCTTAATATAATCCCATGATTCCTTATATGTCATATTTTGAGTTGCATCCGGGTCTTGACAAATATCATTTACAAATTCCTCGACATTTCCTATATAATTTCTAGCATAAGCATCGGCCAAAGATCTCTTACTTTGATATTCCAGGTTTGCAGTATGATGCAGAAAATGATCAAGATTGCACGAGAAATAATATATTGAAAAAGGAACCGATTTTTGTTTCACCTTTATGCTTGTCTTCGTGCTTAAAAATCTAAGATTCTCGCTTTTCTGTCTATTCCGTTTAATGATGTTTCCTGGGGTTGTACATTTAATGCATTTGTCGCTATATTCTATGGTTCCTTTTTCCGACGTGGTCGAAAAAGCTTGAACTCCTTCTTCCGGTATAAACGCTCCGTCTGTATCAACAATTTGTACTATTTCGCTTATGTCCTTAGGCATAATTTTCTCTTTATCAAAAAAATCTGCGAGAAAGAGCATATAAATTGCGTCTTCAATATTTTTCGGATGTATCCATTGTTTTTTTCCCTGTCTATCATAATAATATGTAGAAGTAATATCTCCCCCTCTTTCTTCATCTTCTAAACGGATAATTGGGAAAAAAACTTCAATTTCTTCATCGACCCGGTCGTATAATTCAGGAATTGCCAATTGAAGCGCCTCTCTATCAGACTTCCCTTCAACAAGAAATAAAACAATTTTTCTTTTTGGTCTTTTTCCCATTAACGCTCCACCTCCCCTGCTTTCTTTAACGCAGAAATTATTTTGAAGCGTTTTGTCCTATTGTAGATTTTCTCTTCCTGTTCATTTAGAATAATCTCTCTAAAATAAGTGTCTCTGAGATTGTTCGTTGCCGATATATTCTTTAAACGAATATATCGGTTTTGTGGATTCGTTGTCGTAAAATAGAGGAACTTTCTATCTATTACTTCAAGGGGTCTTAAATTATGAGAAGTAAATATAAATTGTCCTCTTCCGGATTCCTCGAGGGCTTGAAGTATTTCTCCAAGTAAGTACTCGAATATGCCCGCGTCAAACTCATCAATTGCAACCGTAACAGATTGTTGGTTAAATGCTGCAATAATCAAACTTAAGATGGAAATTATCTTTCTAACGCCGTCAGACTCATCTCTTAATGGCAATTCTTTACCATTACGATACGCCATAAGCATTACAAGCGACGCAGCCTCGCCACTTTTATCAAGAGTTTGTGATATTTCTTTAATTCCAATTGCTAATCCTGGAACCAATTGTCCAAGAACAGAACTTATATTGTCAATTTCTTCCTTGATTTCACTTAACGCTTCCGTCGGAATCATCTCCGGAGTTTTTGCCCCAAACATTAAACGGCCATTAGTCGTGTAAATAGGAAGGACCAAGTTCAGTCGAATAAATCCAGACGATTTTGTATCTACAACATATAAAAAATGTCGAGCATAAAGCCTAAGCTCTATAAGTATTTGAAAATAAACAGATTTGTTATCATTTTCCGAGAACACCTTTAACGTATCATTCAAAAAAATAAAAGATCTCGATTCATTGCGGGCACGTTGTTTATTTACCTCCAACGCAACCAAGACTTTCTTTCCTCCACCAGCAATTTCTTTTCTTTTCGTCGCTGGATTAAATGGGGATTCCTTTGAGGATGTATCAATGATCACCTGACGTTTAGATGCATTTTCCCAAAGTAATGTTACCTTTTCATCGAATATTATTGCCTTAGACTCTTCTTCAGGAATGTCAAAGCCCTCGGGACGATCCTTATATTTTTCTTCAATTTCTTCTTTTGTAAGTGCCTGACTAGCCATGTGGAATGAATACGATGCTTCTCTAACGTTCCCATTTGGATATTGCAAATCAAAAACGAACTCAAGTTTTGAATCTTCTGCATCTACTGCAACACAGTCTGCGTAAATACTTGGCACAGGAGCGCCAGACATCAAATACTGCAGAATAGAAAGTGCCTCAATAAAAGCCGTTTTCCCCGATCCGTTCTGACCATATATTCCAAGAATATCCGATTCGGTTCCGAAAGGAATAAACTCCCTTCCACAATTAAAAATCACTTCACCATGTCCAACACTTTTAAAACGATCCAAAATAACTTTTTTTATCCTTACAGTAGGTAGATTATCCCCATGCTCTTCAGTAATAAATGTATTCTCTTTTATTTTTTTCTTAACAATAGCCATCATGCTATCCTTTCTGTACATTATTGTTTTTCTCTTCATACGGAGTATACTACCTTCGCGCAAAAAAGTCAATCAAAATTCAGATTCCATATTTTTTACTCGTTTTTTTAATTTTGATTCGCGTTTTTTGCCTGTCTTTTTCAAATCCTTGCTTTTACTTCTCCATTTCAATGGTCCTGGCTATCAGTTATGCCAATAATAGAAAAGAAAAAGAAGGGTTATTCATCA
>CAMCHB010000142.1 GCA_945874585.1 uncultured Clostridium sp.
ATTTACGACCTAAAATACGTTTTTTACATAGTTCTTTTGGAACATCTAAATATATCACAACACCATGATCTAATTTCATATTTTCAAGCATTGCTTCATAAGCATCTGCTTGAGAAACATTTCTAGGAAAACCATCAAGGATATATCCATTTTTACAATCATCATTCATTAAACGTTCATGTAAAAGTTCTAGAACAATATCATCTGGAATTAAAGAACCAGATTCCATTAATTCTTTAATTTTTAAATCAATAGGACTATTTCCTTTAATAGCATTTCTTAATAAATCCCCAGTTGAAATATGTGGTAAATGATATTTTTCTTCAATCATTTTTGATTGAGTGCCCTTTCCTGCTGCAGGAGGGGCTATGAAAATAATACTTTTCATCTTCTTCGTCTTCTTCCTCTTGAACTAGTATAATTTCTACTAATTAATTGACTTTCAACTTGTCTGTAAGTTTCAAGTGCAACTCCAACAACAATTAAAAGTCCTGTTCCACCAATTGATACACTGGTAGGTAAATTAGAAAACATTCCAAACACAATTGGAAGACCTGCAATAAATGCAAGGCAAATCGCACCAACTAAAGTAATACGATTTAATGTTTTCGAGATATATTTTACAGTATCATCACCTGGATGTACTCCTGGAATATATCCTCCATTTTTTTGTAAATTTTCAGCTAATTCATTTGGTTTCAATTGTAAATATGTATAGAAATAAGTAAATGCAATAATTAATACAATATACAATACAAAACCTATACCAGTCTGAAAAGATAACCATTTTTGTACAAATAATGTCATTTGTTCATTTTTTAGAAGTTGAGCAATCAAACCAGGAACTGAAACAATCGCAGATGCGAAAATAACTGGAATAACAGAAGCTGAATTTAATTTAAATGGAATATAACTTTTATTTCCACCAATTCCTGCTCCAGATTGATTTGCATACTGAATTGGAATACGACGTTCTGCAGATTGTTCAAATACAACTGCAATCACTATTGCAAGATACATAATTACAAATAACACAAATTTTGTAATTCCGAATAATGTTTGTTGCAATGTACCACCAGTAACAAAACCATTATAAGCATCTACAAACATACTTGGCATTGTAGCAATAATACCAGCCATGATAATTAATGAAATACCATTTCCTACTCCTTTTTTAGTAATTTGATCACCAATCCAAAGTAGAAAAGCAGTTCCAGCTGTAAGTATTAATGCAAATTCCATGTATTGTAATGAAGTTCCATTTTGAATAAATGCAAATGAAAATAAATATCCTTGAATAAAAGCAAGTGCAAGACCAGTAATTCGAGTAATTTGACTAATCTTATCTCTTCCTACTTGCCCTTGTTTAGAAAGTTCTGTCAAGTATGGAACAATATCCATTTGCAATAACTGAATAATGATAGATGCAGTAATGTAAGGCATTACACCAAGTGCAAAAATAGAAAATTTTTCTAATGCACCTCCACCCATAGCATTAATTAATTCTAAGAATCCTAAGTTAGATCCTAATAATTTTGAATCAACTCCTGGAACAATGATTGTTGTTCCTAGTTTAAAAATGAACAGGCAGAACAAAGTGAAGTAGATTCTTCTTCTCAAGTCTTTGTTTTCTGACTTAAATATTTGCTTCATAGTGGCAAACATATTAGATCAACTCAGCTTTTCCACCTAATTTTTCTATTTGTTCTTTTGCTGTTTTTGAAAATTTACTAGCTTTAACAACTAATTTCTTTTCTAAAACACCATTTCCTAAAACTTTAATTCCACATAATTGTTTTTTTACAATTCCCATTTCTTTCAAAAGTTCTGGCGTTACTTCTACACCATTATCAAATTTATTTAAATCACTTAAATTGATTGTTGCATATTCTTTTTTAAATCTAGCGTTTGTAAATCCTCTTTTTGGAAGTTTTCTGTATAGTGGAAATTGACCACCTTCAAACCAACCAGAAACTCCTCCACCACTTCTAGCGTTTTGACCTTTTTGTCCACGTCCAGAAGTTTTTCCAAGTCCACTACCAACTCCACGTCCAACACGTTTCTTTGTTGCAGTAGCTCCAACTCCAGGTTTCATTTCATGTAGTTTCATTATCTAATTTCCTCTACTTTCTTTCCACGTAATGCAGCAACTTGTTCAATTGTTCTTTGTGATTTTAATGCTTCTAATGTAGCATAAGCCATATTTACTTTTGTATTAGAACCAAGTGATTTTGAAAGAATGTTTTTAACACCAGCAAGTTCAAGAACACTACGAACTGGTCCTCCAGCTTTTACTCCTGTACCTTTACTAGCAGGTTTTAACATTACTTTACTTGCTCCTCTTCTTCCAAGAGCTTCATGTGGAATTGTATCATTTACAATAGATACTTTAACGATATTTTTCGTAGCAGCTTGTACAGCTTTTTTAATTGCATCTGGAACTTCATTAGCTTTTCCAGAACCAATTCCTACTTTACCTTTTCTATCTCCAACTGCTACAACAGCTGAGAAACGGAAATGACGTCCACCCTTTGTAACTTTTGTTACACGAGTAATTGTAATAACTTCTTCATCATATAATTTTGGTTGTCTTTCTCTTCTTCTACGTTGTGGTCTAGATGAATTTTTCTTGTTATTTTTGTCAAAAGATTTTTGTTCTTTTTGAACTGGGTTTTGGTTCATATCCTTATTATCCATAACTAACCCTCCTTATATTAGAATTCTAATCCATTTTCACGTGCAGCTTCAGCTAAAGCTTTCACACGTCCATGATATAGGTATCCACCTCTATCAAATTTAACATTTTTAATTTTTGCTTTTAATGCTCTCTTAGCGATTAATTCTCCTACTTTTCTTGCAGCATCAACGTTGCTTCCATTTTCTAATTTTAATTCTTTATCAATAGAAGAAGCACTCACAAGTGTAGCATTTGTTTGATCATCTATGATTTGCGCAAAAATATTTTTATTTGATCTAAACACGTTAAGTCTTGGACATTCAGTTGTTCCAACTACTTTTTCTCTTACACGAGCGTGTCTAGCTTTTCTCATTTCATTACGAGATTCTTTCTTTATCATAGTAAACGCTCCTTTGCTTATTCTAACTATGCTGCTTTTTTACCTTCCTTACGACGTACATGTTCATCCGCATAACGAATTCCCTTTCCTTTGTAAGGTTCTGGTCTTCTAATGTCTCTAACATTAGCAGCAAAATTTCCAACTAATTGTTTATCAATTCCTCTAACAAATAATTCAGTATCTGTCTCTTATACACATCTCCGAGCCCACGAGACCGAGGCTGATC
>CAMCHB010000143.1 GCA_945874585.1 uncultured Clostridium sp.
ATTTTTCCTACAGAAGGTGCCTTATTTTTCTGATTTTCGTTCATGCTTATTTCCTCCTCTAATCCATTTCAAGCTCTTGCTCAATTTTTCTTCGAATTTCAGCTTCTTTTTTTTGCAAATCTTTTTGTATTTCCTTTAATTCTTCTAGAGATGCCGTATCCATATCAATCAATTTTCCTTTCCAGAAAATTGTTTTTGTATCCTTTTCCATAATGGCCTCCTTTAATTTATATCTACTCTTTAAAATCATACCATATTTTTCTTCTTTTTTGGTTGTTGTTATCAAAATGTCACACAAATTCAATTTTTTTGTCATAGAATCATCAAAAGGCTAAGAAAAACTCTTAGCCTTTGATGATTTATAAACTTTCTTTTACTTTTTGTAACATTTCTTGGTATTTTGCCAATTTTTCTTTCTCCTCTGCTATTTTGCTAGCTGGTGCTTTTGCCATAAAGCCTTTGTTAGCAAGCATTTTCTCACATCTAGCTACTTCCGCTTCTAGTCTTGTTTTTTCTGCTTCTAAACGTTGTTTTTCTGCCTCCTTGTCAATCAATCCTTCCATTGGCATATACACTTCTATTCCATCTGTTACAATTTGAATCGCATCTTCTGGTATGTCTTTTCGCGTCTCCTGCAAAAGAACTTTTTTAGCAAATCCAAACTTCATTGTCATGTCTTTCATTTTTTCCATATCTTCTGTATATTTTTTCGTCACTAAAATCAAATCTGATTTTTGGGTTGGATGAATGTTTTTGGTGTTTCGAATGTTACGAATTTCTACGATGATTTTTTTCCATTTTTGAATCAATTCAGCTGCTTGTTTCCACTCTTTCATTTGTGCATGACAAACAGGCCAATCGCTTACCATCAATTCTTTTTCCTCATCATCTGTTAAAGCATCATAAATTTCAGAAGTAACAAATGGCATAAATGGATGCAATAATTTTAAGCAAGTTTTAAATACTTCACTTAATACATAAGATACCTGTATTTTAGCTTCTTCTTTATCGGCATACAAACGTAGTTTTGCCATCTCTATGTACCAATCGCAAAATTCATTCCACATAAAATTATAGATTTTATCAATAGCAACTCCCATATCATAATGCTCTATATTGGTTGTAATTTCTGCTACCAATTCATTTAATTGATGTAAGATCCACTTATCTTCCATAGCAAAAGCATTTTCTTGATATTGATCTGTTTTAGCATCATAATATTGAGCACGAAAAGCTTTTAATTTTTCTGGTTCTGGTTGATTCATCAAAATGAATTTAGCTGCATTCCAAATCTTGTTAGCAAAATTAGATGCTTGTTCCAATTTTTCAGGCATATAACGAATATCATTTCCCATTGTGGTACCAGTTAATAAAGAAAAACGTAAGGCGTCTGCACTATATTGGTCAATAACTTCAATTGGGTCAATTCCATTGCCAAGTGTTTTAGACATTTTTCTTCCTTGACTATCACGCACAATACCATGAATTAAAACATCTTTAAATGGTCTTTCTCCCATCACATCTAAGCCAGAGAAAATCATGCGAGCTACCCAGAAGAAAATAATATCATATCCTGTAATTAAGACATTGGTTGGATAGAATGTTTTCAAATCTACTGCATTTTCATCTGGCCATCCTAAGGTTGAAAATGGCCATAGAGCAGAACTAAACCACGTATCCAATGTATCTGGATCTTGGTATAAATCGGTACTACCACATTTTTCACATGCTTTTGGTGCTTCTTTTGCCACATGAATATGACCACATTTTTTACAATAATAGGCTGGTATTTGATGGCCCCACCACAATTGTCTTGATATACACCAATCTTGAATATGATACATCCAGTTGAAATACGTTTTTTCATATTTCTTTGGAATAAATTTAATATCCCCATTCTCTACTGCTTTAATTGCTGGCTCAGCTAATTCTTTCATTTTAACAAACCATTGCGTAGAAATTTTTGGTTCTATGGTATGTTTGCATCTTTCACATTTTCCAACATTATGCATATATTTTTCTTCTTTGATCAAATAGCCTTCTTGTTTTAATCTTTCTACTATTTTTTGACGAGCTTCTAGTAAATCCATGCCTTTGTATTCTGGTAGTAGATCTCCCATTTTGAAATGCTCATCAAATACTTGAATCATTTCCAAGTGATGTTTTAAGCCAGCCTGATAGTCATTCATATCATGGCATGGCGTAATTTTTACAGCACCTGTTCCAAATTCTTTTTCTACGAATTCATCTGCAATAATTGGAATTTCTTTGTTCATAATTGGTAACATGCATTTCTTACCAATAACATCTTGGTATCTTGGATCGTCTGGATGAACAGCAACGGCTGTATCACCTAACATGGTTTCTGGTCTTGTGGTAGCAATTGTGATAAAGCGGTCCTTTTCTCCTACGATTGGATAACGAACATACCATAGGCAAGTTTCTTCCTCTTGATAAATCACCTCTGCATCAGAAATAGATGTGTTACAATTGGTACACCAGTTTACCATTCTTTCTCCACGATAAATCAGTCCCTTTTGATACAAACGAATAAATTGCTCTAAAACAGCATCTGATAATCCTTCATCTAATGTAAAGCGACGTCGATCCCAGTCACAAGAACAGCCAATTTTTCTTTGTTGTTTTTGAATGGTGCCACCATATAAATGTGTCCATTCCCAAGCCTCTTCGATAAATTTTTCGCGTCCCAAATCAGCCTTTGTTTTTCCTTCTTTTTGTAGTTTTTGTACCACTTTCATTTCAGTTGATATAGAAGCATGGTCAGATCCAGGAAGCCACAAAGTATTATATCCTTGCATTCTTTTAAAACGGATTAAAATATCTTGTAATGTGCCATCTAAAGCATGTCCCATGTGTAATTTACCAGTTACATTGGGAGGTGGCATCATAATACAATATGCCTCTTTATTTGGATCCATATTAGGCTTAAAATAGCCTGATTCTTCCCAATGTTTATATAATTTGTCTTCAAACTCTTTTGGGTTGTATTTTTCGGATAATTGTTTTTTTTGTTTGTTCATTTCCCAAACCTCCTCTATTTTTTGAATTTGCCTAGCGTCTTATTTGTTCTCGCCCGATTTGAGTTTTCGACTAAAAGAAGAAAATCTCAAAAGGTTAGCGATTGTAGCTTTTTATATAATAGGAAAGTATTACTTTCTTATTATATAAAAAGACACCCTTATGTTTTCACATAAGGGCGTCTTTTTACGCGGTACCACCTTATTTATAAAATATTCTCTCTCGATATTTTACATCTTTCTAGTTTTAACGCAACTAAAA
>CAMCHB010000144.1 GCA_945874585.1 uncultured Clostridium sp.
TCCATGCTTCTAAAAAATCATCAAAAAGATTTGTGTTCAAATCAATTAAATAATGGTTTTCATTATCTGCGGTTCAACGGGAGGGGCAATAATCTTTGTATTATTCCTCTACCCTATTAAAGGCTATTGATTGATTATGATATAGCTGTAAAACATTGAATGGCTACTAAAATTATTTTTTAGTTGGATAATTAATTGTTCACTCAATATATTCATCGTTGCTAATCTTACCACTTTTTAGATTGGCTTTTTTGTATCCATGCTTCTAAAAAATCATCAAAAAGATTTGTGTTCAAATCAATTAAATAATGCTTTTCATTATCTATTGTTTCTTTTTTTATAATGAAATCAGTTGTTCTGTGCAAATCGAGTAATGTAAAAACAAAATCAAGTGCTCCGGTATGATCGTCCATATTTAAATACATAGAATTGATATGTAGCGCCTTACTTATTTTTTCTAACATGGCTTTACGTGGAACTCTGGTTCCGTTCTCATATTGCGAAATACGAATTCTTCCATTTTCATCTGCTGAAAGCCCGGATTTTTCGGCTAGTTCGGTTTGTGTTAAACCTCGAAATTGACGGACAAATCTTATTCTCTTTCTGTCAAGATATTGACCTTCTTCGTTTGTTAAATAGTCTAATGTTAGGGCTTCTGGTGCATATGACTTTGGAATCGTTTTTAATAAAGTTAGTAGTGTTCTTTAATAGATAGATTAAATTTCCTTCATATTCTTTATCATCGAGTGCATCATCAAAAATAGAACCTTTTTCTAAACCATTCCATCTAGTGCAAAATATGCGGGAATTGTACACTATATGTTGATCGGCCATGCACTTTTACCTGCACCTTTTTTGATTCCACATGAACAGGCATCAATTGGTTTTATTTTTAAGTGTTCTTTTTGATTCGTTTTTCACTTAGCTTATTTTAGTTAGATATTTCTTTAAAAGAAAAGCACAGAAATAAGGAAAAGTATATATGTTATTAGATAATCCAATATTACCCGATATGAATTTAATACCAAATTGAATGTCAGGATAGTGATTACTGGCAATCAAAGTACGTAAAGATCTTGCAGTTCCATTTGTTGCTTTTACTTCTACTGGAATTAGATTCTCTTTGTTTCGAACAAAAAAATCTTGTTCCAAAGTTGAATTGTCTTTTTTATAGTAGTACAGATCATACCCTGCTTTCACTAAGGCTTCTCCCACTACGTTTTCATAAAGAGCACCTTTATATACACCTAAATTTTTATTTACTCGTAGGTTTTCTTGGGCTTCATCATCTAACATAGAGACTAATAAACCGGAGTCTGCAAAGTATATCTTATACTTTGATTCGTCGTAGTTTCCTTTTAGAGGAAGTTCCGGGAATTGCATACAGTAACAAATATTTATGATACCGGCATCTTTTAACCACTCAATACATCCACGATAATCTCTAAATCTAGCATTGGATGCAACTTTTGTGATTTGGAATTTTTTATTGTCTTTTGCTAATTGGACAGGAATATGATTAAATACATTTGTGATTCGTGTTTGGTCCATTCCATCAGCATATTTTCTTATATCTTCTTTATAATCGGCAACAAGTTGTTTCTGAATGTCAATAGAGCCCTCAAATGTTCCTTTTTCGATATATTCTCGAACAACTGCTGGCATACCACCTAAGATACAGAAGTCCAAAAACAACGAAGAATAGATAGACATTTCAATTTCATTAAATGATTTTAATTGAATCATATGCTCTAACATTTCCTGAATAGTCGATTCATCGTAACCTTTAGCCCATAGAAATTCTTCAAAATCCAAAGAAAACATTTCGTAATCTGTTTTATATCCAACACTATTGCTTTCGATACTTTGGTAGTTAATACCTAAAAGAGAGCCACTACATATTACATCAAAACGTCCATCTATTTTGAAAAATTTGAGTGATGTAGCAATATCTGGAAAATCTTGCAACTCATCAAAAATAATAAGTGTATCATTTTCGATAAATTGTTTAGATGGATCAATCCTAGATATATTTTTAATGATATCTTGCGCTTTATAGCCGTCTGTAGTAATCATTTTATAATTTGGTTCTTCTACAAAGTTGATATAAATAATACTTTTATAATTTAAATGACCAAATCGTGTGATGGATTCTGTCTTGCCAACTTGTCTTGAGCCTTTAATAATCAATGGTTTCTTATTTGGATCTGTTTTCCAATTTAACAAATAATTATCTATTTTTCGTTTCAAATATGTCATCGTATACAAGATCCTTTACTTATAAGTATAAATAAAATTAATGAGTTAAACAACAGAAAATCACAAAAAAATAGGATGTTTATAAATTTTTTGCACATTTTAATAGGATGTTTATCAGGGGTTATCACAAAACAAGTAGTATTGTAGATAGATGATATGTTAATAAAGAATTATCTGACTAATTCGAAATGATACTAATAAATAGGAAAACAAAATAAATTCCAGTTTGTCTATTTAATCCTCAATAAATCCTGTATTTTCAAGGCTTTTCGCCTGTGTAATTCTCAAACCTTATGTATTTTCCCTTGTTTTTTTCCTTATGAGCGAAAACAAGGGAAACTTTTTGCTATTCGCCGCCGACTACCTTATCCAGCAGTCTTGCGGAGGTACGCTTCGTTTATTCACAACCAAAGACGAGCGTTTCAAAAGCGAAGCCTTCATAGCAGAAGCAAAGGAAGTATACACGGCGCTTATCAATTCCCACATTTCAGATCCCAAGCAGCGACTGAAAGTGTTTGATAAGAACAGTGTGTGTCTGCCCACCAGGAAAATCGGCAAGAACAATCCGAAAGAGGAAGAAATCAAAGCGGACAACGCCGCAAGACAGGAATGGAATCGAACAGCGGATATGGCACTGATCACAGGCATTTCGGAAGAAACAATATTAGTGATTAAGCAGACGCAGATCCACGAAAAAGTCAGCCGGTCTATCCGTGACAGTGGTTGGCTTCCCAACCTGTTCCGCAGTATCGTTAATAAGGCAAAAGATTTCCTGCAAAATCTTATCCGAGAAAAGGAGATGCCGCCCAAGCCTACACTGGATATCGATATGGCAGAGTTCCGTCATATGCGTAATCTGATGATTAAATTGCAGGATAAGGCAAAAGAAATCAAGCACTTGCAGGATAAGGTTCTGCCGGAGCTTAAGCAGCAGCTTGCCGAAACCAAAGGTATCTTCAAGGGTAAGGAGCGTAAAGCGTTAGAAATACAGATACAGCAGACCGAAAGGGAAATCGCTGATAAACTGGACAAAA
>CAMCHB010000145.1 GCA_945874585.1 uncultured Clostridium sp.
ATCTATTTTTATGTTATAAAAATAGATATAAAATGAGAGGAAATAAATATAGGATTTATCAATATCGATACAAAATACCAGAAAATTTTTCCAATATGTTGATGAATAGTGATGGAGAAAAACCTAATTTTACACCTCCTTATCAAATAAAAAATTTGACTCCATTTAGGCAAGAAGTAATTGATATGAACGAATATTTTATTCCTAGAAATGGTACAGCATTATAATGATAAAAATTATTTTGATAGGAAGCGGAACAGAAAAGAGGGAGAATGTTGAAACAATTTGTATTAGTGGATGGAAATAATATTATGAATCGAGCATTTTATGGCATTATGGGAAGCAAGATGTTGATGACAGCTGATGGTACATATACGAATGCTGTTTATGGTTTTTTTTCTATTTTATTTAAAATAATAGAGGACGTAAAACCAGATTATTTAGCTGTTGCATTTGATTTAAAAGCACCAACCAAACGTCATAAAATGTATGATGGATATAAGGCAAATCGAAAGGGAATGCCAGATGAATTGGCAAGTCAGATGCCAATCATCAAAAAAATCCTAGAGGCAATGCATATTACCGTTGTAGAAAAAGAAGGTTATGAAGCAGATGATATTTTAGGAACTTTATCACGATTAGGAGAGGAAAACGAATGTGACGTAACAATCCTATCCGGAGATCGTGACACTTTTCAATTGGTTACACCACACATAAAGGTGCGTATTCCTAGAACTAAAATGGGAAAGACCGAAACAGAAGATTTTACCGTAGAAAAAATCAAAGAAGTTTATGGAATTGAGCCAAAGAAATTGATTGAAGTAAAGGGGCTTATGGGCGATACTTCAGATAATATACCAGGCGTACCAGGAGTGGGCGAAAAAACAGCATTAGCATTGGTGAAAAAGTATCATTCTATTGTGCAACTTTATAATCGTATTGATGAAGGAAAAGATGAATTAAAAGGAGCTACGAGAAAGAAGATTGTCGAGAATAGAGATTTGGCATTTCTTTCAAAAGAATTAGGAACCATTGATTTGAAGGTCCCTCTTGAAATGACAATGGATCAATTTGCTACGCAGGAATGGGATAAGGAAGCGGTTTATCAAATTTTTCGAGAATTAAAATTCAATCGTTTTATTGAACGATTTGGATTAGGTGAGACACCAAGCACTGTAAAAAAGGATAAAGTAGAAATAAATCATGTGGTAGTAGCGGATGAAATGGTAGAAAAAATCATAAAAAAAATAGAGCAGGCAAAAGAAATGATTTATTTCTTAGGAAAAAAAGAAGATCAACAGGCAGTAGGAAAAATTATTCGAAAAAAAATTGACGGTTTATTTATCTATGATCCTACAGAAGAACTAGTATATGAAATACCAATAACGGATATGAAACAATGGAAAGCAATATGGGAAAGTCATACAATTTTAAAAATACGGATATAATATCAAAGAAGATATCATTTTACTAAAACAGATGGGCATAGAAACAGAAAATATGATGTTCGATATTAAAATTGCAGCTTATTTGCTAAATTCAAGCCAAAGCAAATATCTTTTGGCAGATTTGGCAAGTGATTATTTAGGATTGGAAAATCCAGTGGAACAAGAAAAAAGCCAGAAAAAGCAGATGAGCTTATTTGAGGAATTAGAAGAAGATTATTCAGAAGACTATTTTTCAACTTATGCAATTGGTAAATTGTATCCAGTTCTTTGTCAAAAAATGAAAGAAAGTGAAACTTGGTCTTTGTTTGAAACGATTGAAATGCCATTGGCACCTGTATTGGCACAAATGCAATACAATGGTATGTACATTGATCAAGAAGAATTAAAAACATATGGCAAAGAGTTGCAAGCTAAAATTCAAGAATTAACACAGGAAATTTATCAATTGTCTGGTTGTACATTTAATGTCAATTCAACCAAACAATTAGGAGAGGTCTTGTTTGAAAAGTTAAAACTACCAGTTTACAAAAAGACAAAAAGCGGTTATTCAACTGATGTAGAGATTCTCGAAAAATTACGAGAAGAGCATCCTATCATTGAAAAAATATTGGAATATCGTCAACTAAACAAATTGAATTCTACCTACGTAGAAGGTATGTTGCCATATATAAATCCAGTGACACATCGTATTCATTCTTATTTTCATCAAACTGTGACGACAACAGGAAGAATTAGTAGTACAGAACCCAATATGCAAAATATTCCAACACGATTTGAAGCAGGAAAAATGCTTCGTAAAGTATTTAAGGCCGAAAATGACAATGTTTTTTTGGATGCAGATTATTCGCAAATTGAATTGCGTATTTTTGCTCATATATCCAATGACCCAGAAATGATTTCTGCATTTCAGCAAGATGAAGACATCCATGCACAGGTAGCAGCAAAAGTATTCCATATGGATATCAAAGATGTAACACCAGCTTTGCGTTCAAAAGCAAAAGCGGTTAATTTTGGAATTGTTTATGGAATTAGTGATTTTGGTTTGTCCCAACAATTGGGTGTGCCACGAAAAGAAGCAAAGGCTTATATTGATGAATATCTAAAGAAATATAGCGGAATTCGTGAATTTATGGAAAAGATTCCGGAAAAAGCAAAAGAGGACGGATATGTTGAAACATTGTTTAAGAGGAGAAGATATATTCCAGAGTTGCATTCCAAAAATTATAATGTACGCCAATTTGGAATTCGTGCTGCCATGAATACACCAATTCAAGGAACTGCAGCTGATATCATTAAACTGGCTATGATTCATGTAGAACAAGCTTTAAAAGAGCAAAATCTAAAATCTAAACTTGTTTTACAAGTACACGATGAATTGATGATTGAAACAGTTCCAGAGGAAAAAGAGAAAATTCAAGAAATTTTAAAGGAATGCATGGAAAATGTTATCCAATTATCTGTACCTTTAAAAGTAGAAATTGGAGAGGGAAAAAATTGGTATGAATCAAAATAAAATTTGAGATTTGGAGAGATAAAACGTGAGGTTAAAGAAAAAAATAGGGATAATAATAGGAATTATACTGGTGGCTTTTTTGTGCTTTTATGTTTTCAAAGTTCAAAATGTCATCCTCAGACAAGTATATCCATTAAAATATCATCAATGGGTGGATCAGTATGCCCAGGAGTATCAAGTAGATGATTTGTTTATTTATGCTATGATAAAAGCAGAAAGTAATTATGATCCAAGAGCTCATTCTAATAGCCAAGCGAAAGGGTTGATGCAGTTAATGGATAATACAGCCCCTGTCTCTTAT
>CAMCHB010000146.1 GCA_945874585.1 uncultured Clostridium sp.
TCGGCAGCGTCAGATGTGTATAAGAGACAGGTAAGTAAGTGTCCAATTTTGGCAAAGCCTTATTTGTACTCAAAATTATTTAAACTTAAAAAAGATATGTTTTTGATGATTTTTCAGTACTACTCTGTTTTCAAAAAGGCTACCTCGATTCTTAAAGCTAATCAGATGAATTGTGTTAATCTAAAAGTACTATCTTTAAAGGATTTCTATCCTAAAAAGGATGAATTTAGATTCAAAAACTGGCAAGAGCAATACTGCAATAGTGCAGACTCTCTTGCAACTTTTTCAGTTTCAATAAATTCAGTTGCACAGTTTTTATGTGATCAACTTGAAGATCTCTTTTTAAAAAAGCAACCAAAGTAAACTTAAAAAGTTACAATCAGTGTATGAAGATAATAGTGCAATCTATTGTTGCCACATAGAGTTTAGGAAATTAGAGCATGATAAAACTTGATAAAGATGCAAGTAAAGGAATTAAGTTATTAAAGTTATTTCAGCTTTTAATGTTAGACTCTAGAAAACATTATCAAACTGATCTTGCTGATTACTTAGACTGCTCTGCTCAAACGGTTATTCGTTTAATCAAAGATATTGAAGAATTGATAGGACCAGATCTTTTATCTGGTACAGAAGACAGACGTCGCTGGTACCAAATTGATTGTGTTAGCTCCTCAAGAGCCAGAAGATTAGCGGTAAAAAATGACGAGTTACGATATCTTACCTTATGTAGAGAATTTTCAGATCCTTATTTAACTAAAGAGCAAAAGCTTCAAATTGATAAAAGCATCTTACGTTTCTCAATGTTGTTATCTGATACTGATAAGGAAGCAGCAGATAAATACAATCAAAAAGAATTTAAGTTTTATCCAAAGGGAGTAATTGATTACTCCCCTTTTATGCAAACAATTGACGATCTATGCCTTGCCATAGATGAAAAAAGAATTTGCAAAGTTTTATACCATACTCCTCAAAAAGAGGATAAAGAGCACCTTTTTGTTCCTGCAAGAATTGCTGTATTAAATGGAGCGTTTTTTGCTTTAGGAGCGGTATTTGAAAAAGACTATAAAACCAAAAAGCATTTAGTAAGTTTTGCAATTCACAGAATTCGCTCACTAGAGCTTATGAATGTAAAGGTAGATTATGAATTTCCACCTTACGATGATAAAGCTTTTGGTCTTCCTTGGCATGAGCCCAAAACTTTTGTAATTGAGATTGATCCTTCAGCATCTGATTACGTAAAAGAGCGTAAATGGGCTGATAAACAGGAATTAGAAGATCTTGCAAACGGTGGTGTTAAACTTACCATTACCACTCAAAGTGAACCAGAATTAAAAGCTTGGGTAGGAAGCTTTTTAGGAAAAGCAAAAATTATCAGTGAGATTTCATTACCTCCTAATCCATAGTAGTAGCCTTCTGTTACTTTTACTACAAAACATAAGTTTTGTAGTAAATATTTCTAAACTTTCCGTATAACGGAAACCTCTTGTCTTACCATTGTAATAACGATATAGAACTTAAAGTTTTTATAGTTTTAAGTTATTTTACCTACATTGTTAGTGACATTGTACAGTAATAAAGTGAATATCTTAAAAATTAGAATTAAGTTTCAATTTCAGTAAGTTAAATTCATAGAAATGTCACAAAACATAAATTTTAAACGCCTATAATCTTTGATTGAGAATAGGTTATAGGTGTTTTTTAGGAGCCTTTATGAGCATTCAAGAAACTAAAAGCAAATACAAATTACTTAAAGGCTCTTTTGAGGAGAACTTTAGAGTCAGGATCCACAGAGCTTTAAGCTGGTTTGAAAAAGCCGAGGCTTTATCAAAGGACGATCTTGATCTTAAGTATATAACTTTATGGATAAGCTTTAATGCAGCTTACGGTAAAGAGGTGCGCTCCTCTGTAAAAGCAGGAGATAAACTTGGATTTAGAACTTTTATTCTAAGTATAGCTAATTTAGATAAAGAAAAGACTCTAAGTAAATCTTTATGGACTGAATTCTCTCAGAGTATCAAAGTGTTGTTAGATAACAAATATACCTATCAGCCTTATTGGGATTTTTACAATGGAACCTCAAATTCTGATATTCCTTGGGAAGAGAGTTTTAAAAAGAGTAAGGAGAAATCCTTAAAGGCTTTAGTTGAACAAGATAGCGACACTCTACTTAGTGTAGTGTTTGACAGATTGTATACCATGCGCAATCAACTTGTTCATGGTGGTGCTACCTGTGGAAGCCAAGTAAACAGACTTCAACTTTTTGATGGGTGTGCAATTTTACAAAAGCTCTTGCCTGTAATGCTAGATATCATGATGGATAACTACGACAAGCAAGATTTTGGAAAGCCTTACTACCCTTATGTAAAGGAATAAGGGATGGTTTTGGGTAAAAATTGTTTGATTTAACAATAGATTGTAAACACAGGATATATGAATATTCTTGAAAGATGAAAGGCTAGAACACTAAGAAATTCAGTAAAAGAAAATAAATAGTCTTTCATCAGATTTAGAGCACAAGGTGTAAAAAATGAGTTTAGATACTACTGTTGATAGTAAGAATCAAGTTACAACATTAAATGGTCATGATTTAGATATCTATAATTTTATCAATGCTGAATATGACAATTCTAAAATAACTGAACTATTACCAACTAAATACCCTATTGGTGATATTGCTAATTTTATTAACAGTGGTGAGACCACTAGATTTTATAAAATTAATAAGTTGTCATTTGATAAAGATTTTCCTAAACGAGAGGCTTTTGAAAATGTTATTGCCAGTGTAGCTGATTGTAATTGCAATTTTGTCTACATTCTATCAGGTGATGAACTTGGTGTAAGTATCTATGTGGGCTTAGTCAAAAATAGTCCTTCTGAAGATTCTGATGTTTCCTCAAGTAGAGTTGTAAAAAAAACTATTGAAGGTAATTTCAATGGAAGTGACGTCGTAGGTCATCTATCAATTGAAGATACAAAGAAATATATTTTTGATCCTATAAAAAAGTACCGCGCAGCTGGTGTGATTACAGGAATTCCATCCATCAATAAATCAGATAAAAATGATGAAACTGATTTTCAAGGTATTGATAGAATCATCAATAGTATGCTAGGTACTAAGTGGAGAATTGTTGTGGTATGCAACAGAGTTCAAAATTCAGAACTAGTAGAATATAAAAATCAAATTTATAACCTATATGATTTAGTAAGTTTATTCCAAAAAAGAAGTCATCA
>CAMCHB010000147.1 GCA_945874585.1 uncultured Clostridium sp.
AATTACAATATTATGTTATAATATTATTGCTCATAATCATCTAGCGTTTATGGGTCTTATTTTACGAAAAAAAGGAGGTTATCCACATGCCAGTTTTTAAAAAAACTTTTACCATTCGCTATGAAGATGTTGATCCTTACAATCGTCTTACCCCATCTTCTCTAACCCGTTATTTATTAGATGTGGGATCTGCTCATTCTGATAGCTGTGGATATGGCTATAACGATATTCCTGTCACACATGCGGTATGGATTATACTCAATTGGAAAATTGAATTGTATCAAACCCCTCATTATGCAGATCAAATTACCATTTGCACATGGGCTAGAAAGGCAGTTCGTACCTTTTGTTATCGTGATTATGAAATTCTAAACGAGAAAAATCAAGTTATTGGTATTGCTACCTCAAAATGGGTTCTAATTCATGATCAAACAAGAAAAATCATGACAATTTCACAAGACTTATTAGCTGCGTATGGTCTCGTAAATCGCTCTGTTTTTTCAGACGAAATCCAAAAATTAAAAGAACCAGCTTGTGCCTATACCAATCAATTTGATTACACCATTTTAAGAAGAGATTTGGACACCAATCATCATGTCAACAATTCAAACTATGTTGATTTCGCTTGTGAAGCTTTACCTGAAAAAATCTATGAAAACATGAATTTTCATCACATGGAAGTTATGTATAAAAAACAAACACTTTACCAAGAACCTATCACCTGTCTTTATGCTTTCGAAAATGGTAAACATTATGTTGTTATGAAAAGTCGTGATTTATCTGATTTACATGCAATTGTTGTATTTTCTTAAATGGATTATTTGGCAAAACAAAGGAACACATGGATCCATGTGTTCCTTTGTTTATTTTATCAATTGTTTTCAATACGAATAACCATAACTGTCATATCATCTCTTGCTCTTCCCAAATCATTGTCAATAGCTTCTCTTAAAATCATGTCCGCAATCTCTTGTGGATTTTCTCGTTGAATCTGTTGGATGATTTTTCTTAGCCATTGTTCGTCTTCTTTTTTGGAATCCAGTACACCATCTGTACACATGACAATTAAATCTCCCGCTTCTAAATCTTTATCATAGGTAACAGCTCTTAATGTCATTAGCATGCCAGCTGGTGCAGATTTGTCTTGTATTTCCATCACTTGATCCCCTGTTTTTACATACGTTGGGCAAGCACCTAATTTCATGAATTCCATATTCCCCTGTAATAAGTCTAATACCGCAATATCCAATGTAGCATAAGTATTTTCTGCATCATTTTTAGCTAAAGCAGAATTGATTAACTCCAGTGAAACTTTTTTATCAAAACCAGATACAAATAAATTTTCAAGCATTTGAATCGCCATCTGGCTATAATGATTTGCCTTGCTACCTGATCCCATACCATCGCTTAGAGCAACTAAGTACTTACCATCTTTTAAGCGTAAGCTGGTATCACTATCTCCTGAAATGGTGTTTTTTTGTTTGGTTGTTTTTGCCACACCAATTCTCATTTGAAATTTATCGGCTGTTTCAAAAATTTGAATATCTTCTTTCGCCAATCGATATTTCATAGGAGAATCCAGTAAATCCTTTAGAATTTCTTCTACTTTCTGAATATTTTTCTGATTTGGTTCTTCCAAAATAACCCCTATAATCCAGCGATTATTTTTATGTCTTTTGGTTTCAACTCCCATGTAACGTATTTCTTGTTGATCTAACATTTTTTGAATTCTTTTGGTCATGTGTTGTTCTTGGATTGGATCTTCTTGTTGCATATCATCTGCCAAAGATTCAATTACTTGTGAAACCTTCTCCAATTGCTCAGACATTGTTTTATGATTTTCCGATACTTTTTGTTTCCAAATGAAATTGATTTTACTAACTTCATAGGTATAATTTACAGCTTTCACCACTTGAAAAATATTTTTTTCTACTCTTTTTCGTATTTCATCATCTTCAATTCCCACATTGATATAACTATTATGTTGTTCAAAGATACGAATTAAATCCTCATTATCAATCTCTGATTTTTCTAAAAGGACATTAAAAATATCATCAACAATTCCATTGTCATATTCAACCATATCATCATACAAAATATTGTCGGTCAAATTCTCCAAATTGATTGCCAAATCTCTCTTAAATATTTGGCGATTTTGTTCCAATGTCTTTTGATCTTCTACAACAGTCGCTGCTGCCTCATCATAACTCTTAGCAATCGTTTGTATTGTTTCTGACATGGTGTTTAATTTTTCAATTGCCTCTTTGTTTTCGCCTAGTCTTCTGTCTTTGGTGACTGGAAACATCTTAGCTGGATTGATATCCTGCTCTATTGGAATCTGCATTCCTTTTGGTACAAATAGTAAACCAATCATAGCAATTAAAATTTCTTGCATTTCGTGTACATAAGTATAATTGGTTGCTTGTCCATAAATAATTCCTACTCCAACAATTCCTAATCCAATCAGAACACCCACTTTATTCCATCTACTTAAAATTCCTGCCATCATACCACAAATGGCATATACTGCTATTAAATAGGGATCGCTGAAACCTAAAACTGTTGATCCAACTGCTAATGTTACACCTGTTGTCGTTCCTAATAAAATTCCATTTTGCCATCCCAAAAGAAGCACTAAGAAAGTACATAATATATGGCTAATTGAAAATCCTGCTATCGTACTATTTCCAAAACATCCAAGTGCTATTGTAACCATCAAGCAAGCCCCTATGGCTTCTTCCGGTGAAAATATTTTTTCTTTTCCTATGTCACGAATCACTGGCATAGCATTTACAAATATTTTGTAAAAAATAAAAGCCAAGAAACATTGCATCAAAATTGCCACAAAATCAGCCACTAGAAATGTTTGTGAAAATATTTGCATGATTTGTACTAAGAAAATAGCTACCATTAAATGCATCCCTAGTTTTGTATGTTCATTATCGTTTTCATAGACTACTTTTGGCTTTTTCAAAAAAAGAAGTCCTAAAAAAACAACAGCTATTATTCCATACAACAAGGTTGCTGTTTTTCCCATCCCCCAAAAGGTTCCTATCAAAGTTGCTATAAAAATAGGAAAAGCCATTACTCCATTGCTACATGCTGCTGCAAATATGGCTATTCCAAATGGATCTAACCCATTCATAATAGATACGGCAGAAGCCATAGCAGAAATCATATATAAAATGATGTTGGGGATTGTTAGTATATTTCGAAT
>CAMCHB010000148.1 GCA_945874585.1 uncultured Clostridium sp.
ATTCTCAATACATCTGTGACATAATGTAGGATGTTCAGCATCTTTTCCAACAGTTTCAGAATACATCCAGCACCTTTCGCATTTTTCGCCGTCTGCTACTTTAACTTCTACCATCATATCTAATTTGTTATCCTCTTCACGCTTGTCATCTACTACAATTTCAAGACCAGATACAATAAACACAGTTAAAAGAATGTCTTTGTTCTCTTCCATAAATTTAGCTTGTTCTGCATTTGTATGGATCACAACTTTGGCATTTAAAGAATTACCAATTACTTTATCTTTTCTTGCCATTTCTAGTTTTCTAGCAACTTCTTCTTTCCAAGCCATAATCTTGTCCCATTTTTCCTCTAAAGCTGTATTATGGTATTTTTCCTCTGCTACTGGCCAATCATTTAACATAACACTTTCCGCATTGTCCTTTTCTGCATGTGGCATGTAACTCCAAATATCTTCAGCTGTAAAGCAAATCATTGGAGCTAACATTTTAACCAAAGCTTCTAGAATGATATACATCGTTGTTTGAGCAGCTCTTCTCTCTTTTGAATTTGCTTTTGATGTGTACAATCTATCTTTTATAATATCCAAATAGAAATTACTCATATCGGTTACACAGAATTGGTTAATAGCATGATATGCTAAGTGGAATTCATAGTCATCAAAGCTCTTGGTAACAGATTTTATTAAATCATACAAACGAGATAATGCCCATTGATCGATTTCTTCTAATTCTTCATATGGTACTAAATGATTTACATCCAAATCGTAGATATTTCCTAAAATATAACGAGCTGTATTTCTAATTTTACGGAATACTTCAGAAATTTGTTTTAAGATATTTTTTGAAATACTAACATCACTCTTGAAGTCTGAAGCCAATACCCAAAGTCTTAAAATATCTGCACCATATTCTTTGATAATATCTTGTGGTGCAATTCCATTGCCTAAAGATTTTGACATCTTTCTTCCCTGTTCATCCACGATAAATCCATGTGTTAACACTTCTTTATAAGGAGCTTTTCCTCTTGTTGCAACTGATGTTAACAATGATGATTGGAACCATCCTCTATACTGGTCGCTACCTTCCAAATACATATCAGCAGGTGGCATGCCTCTTTCTTCCAAAACGCCCGCATAAGTTGTTCCAGAATCGAACCATACATCCATAATATCGGTTTCTTGCACAAATTTATCATGACCACAGCATGAGCATTTTGCTCCTTCTGGCATTAAATCTTTTTCGTCCATCTCAAACCATGCATTTGAACCTTTGTCATGGAAAATTTTTTGAATTTTTTCAATACTTTCTGGAGTGATATACTCTTTTTCACAATTTTCACAATAGAAAATTGGAATTGGTACGCCCCAAGTTCTTTGTCTAGAAATACACCAATCTGCTCTATCTTTAACCATATTGGTAATTCTTTCTTCTCCCCAAGATGGAATCCATTTTACTTCTTTAATTGCTTTTAAAGTTTCATCTCTAAAGCCATCTACAGAAGCAAACCATTGCTTAGTTGCACGGAAAATAATTGGATTTTTACATCTCCAGCAATGTGGATAAGAGTGAACCAATGGTTGTTTTAACAATAAATAATGATGATCTTCTAGCCATTGAATAATAGCATCGTTTGATTTTGCATAATACATACCAGCAAAAGGTCCAGCCTCTTCTGTTTGGTAACCTTTTCCATCTACGCAAACTACGATGTCTAATTCTCTCTTTAAGCTTAACAAATAGTCTTCTTTACCATAGCCAGGTGCTGTATGAACAGCTCCTGTACCAGCATCTAATTCTACTTTCAAAGTATCTTCTGTTCCCAATACAACTTTTGAAATACGATCAATAAATGGATGCTTGCATAAAACACCATCTAAATCATTGCCCATAAATGTAGCAACTGTATGATAATCTGTGATGCCTGCTAATTGCATAACTTGATCTACTAATTCTGTTGCCATAATTAGTTTTTCTTTTCCTGTATCAACCATACTATATTCGTAATCTTCTCCAATGGTAATTGCCACATTACCTGGCAATGTCCATGGTGTTGTTGTCCAAATTACAACATAGGTATCTTTTGGATCAAATTTACCTTTTGCATCTTCTACAGGGAATTTAACATAAATAGAGTTTGTTTTGTGATCTTTGTATTCAATTTCTGCCTCTGCCAACGCTGTTTCACAGTCTGTACACCAATAAACTGGTTTTAATCCTTTATAAATATATCCTTTTTCATACATTTTTCCAAATACACCAATTTGTTTTGCTTCAAACTCTGGTTTTAATGTAACATATGGGTTGTCCCAATCTCCTAAAACACCTAAACGTTTAAATCCTTCTGATTGTTTTTCAACAAAACTTAATGCAAAATCGCGACACGTATTTCTGAACTTTGTAACACTAATTTCATCACGGTTTAAGCCAAGAACCTGAATGGCTCTCTTTTCAGTTGGAAGTCCGTGAGTATCATATCCTGGGACATAAGGTGTATAATATCCTCTTAAATTTTTGTAACGATTGATCGTATCTTTTAGGATTTTATTCAAAGCATGACCAATATGAATTTCTCCATTGGCATAAGGAGGTCCATCGTGTAAGACAAAAGGAGTTTTTCCTTCATTTTTTTTCAAACATTTTTCATATAAATGTTGATCAAATACTCTTTCTTTGATCTTTGGCTCATTTTGTGGTAAATTTGCACGCATTGAAAAATCTGTTTTAGGCAAATTTAATGTTTTTCCATAATCTTTCTTTTCCATATGATTCAATCCTTTCTTTTATTTTTATCTGATTTTAAAGACCAACCGAAAAAAATCGCCCTAGTCTAAACTAGGACGATTTTTCCGCGGTACCACCTATTTTAAAAGTAATTTACAAAATTACTTTTCACTCTTATCTGTTAACGCAAGATATGCGATTTATTCTACTATTTTCAAATAAATAACTCCAAGGTGATGGTTTGTTTGTTACCCTTACCAAAATTTCACCCAGTCTTTGGCTCTCTAAAAGTTTGGCAAACAAATCGTGTCCTTTTCTCAGTTTTATTTTATATAAATGATAAAATATATATATCACATTTTTTCTTTCATTTCAAGGCTTTTTTGTTATTTTTCTGTTTTTTCCCTCTTTTCCATAATTGTGATAAAAATAATTAAATAGGCTAAAGAGATAAAAAATCCACCAATTACGTCAGATGCATAGTGACTGTCTCT
>CAMCHB010000149.1 GCA_945874585.1 uncultured Clostridium sp.
GTTGTTACATAAGTAACATCTCCAACATAATAATGTTTTATCCATTGATCATTATAAATCTTATTTAAACATAAAGTAGACCTAATTTTATTAAAATCTGAAGAGTTCATTTTTAAATGAACTGTTCCAAATTCAAGTGGGCGAGCATGATCCCTTCTTTCAAGCATATTTACGAACTTCTCGTAGGAAGTATCTGTTATTTTATCTTCAGATTTATAGCATACTCTGCCACATCTTTCAATAAATTTCTTAATACCAACTAAGGTAAAGTCTTTCTGCTCTAGAATTTCAAAAGATTGCTTTATAAGTTTCATTATTCAACTATTTTAACGTATAACGTATCATGAGGAGTTGACTTACTAGATCCCTTTACAATATCTCCAATTTTTGAGAAGTTCTTATCAAGAACTATTACATCATCTACAAAATAATCACTTTCACCACGATTATTGAAGACGTTCTTTACTCCCCAAACTTGATGATACTTAATCTTAACTTTCCAACCTTCTACTTGAGCTTTAATTAATGTATCAATAAGTTTTTGTTGATCGTTTCGATCATTATCCATCGAAAAGACAAATGGCTCCCCACTAGAGTTCATACCAGTTTGGGTGACATTAAGTAATCCATCCCAGGAATCCCAAAAGACTCCAGCTTTACTAAACTTAGTTACAGTACCAACACGTTCTCCATCAGAGAAATGTTCCTTACAAGATGTAAGTGTTAAACACATGACAGCCATCAAAAATAATAAAATTTTCTTCATTTTCTTTTTTTTTTATACGTTAATATTCCTACTATTATAACTTACCAGTATCTATCCATTCTTTGCTAAATATGATATTATCTGGAATTGGACCAGCTTCTAGAAACATGTCTATCATCTCTAATCCAGTATATCCATTAAGAGAAGCAGAATAAGTATTTCTATAAGCTATTTTAAACTGTTTATCAGAATATTGTCTAGCCGTTTCATAAAGCTTCTTAATAGACTTTATAATGTCTTCTTTTGAAATGCTTCTTAGACCTCTATTTTCTTTCACTCGGAGATCTTTAGTAGGTAAAGCATAAGCATTACCTTGTAGACCTTCACCCTGACCATAAATAGCACCAAATTGATTTCTTGCCACTTTAGCCGCTCCTGCACCATGTCTTCCTTCAGGATTGCTACCAAATACAAATATAGTATTTGCCTCAGGAGTAACATTGCCAATATAGAATTTTCTCATAACTATTTTTTTTTTTTGATCAAATTTCTCTATTACTACCCATGCTATATTTATTCTTCCTCTAAAATACCAAATGGTGTACCATCAGCAAATGTTAAACTAACAGCACTTTTAAAACTATATCCACAATTACTTATACAATTATGAATAGTAATTCCTGCTCCAATAGATATAATATTAAATAATAGTTCTCCATTACTAATCCATCCAAAAGGCTGATGTTTTTGCATTTCCTTCCAACATTCTTCTGCATCTTTGAATGGACGGTACTTGGGGTCTGGCTTAATGCGGTAATCGAAATCATCAACCTCAAATGTTGGATTATTATCATCCAACCAAAGTGGCATCTCGTCTGTAATGCATTTGCTTTGTATCGTCTTTCCTTCACTGAATGCCTGTATGATAGGCAGAATATATTTTGCTTTTTCTCTGTTCATATTCTAACAATAATAATCATAAATTGTTACACACACACCATTACATCTAACATCTTCAATAGACATTTTATTTTTGAGGACTTCTATGTCTATTTTAACAGGCAGTTCCCCATATTTGTCTACTGATTTCTGCAATTCTTTTATCAATTCTACATTTGTCATAATTCAATAATCTTTTAGTGTGTTTGGAGTATTAAGAAGATGCTCATTACCTTCATAAGGAATACAATGCACATAACGACCGCTTATACAAACATAAGGAAAATATTCATTTTTTTCATCATAGTAAGAAAATAGGCTTATTGCCCATTTTTCATCTATGCTATCTCTAATCAATACTTTGTCAAATGACTTTAATACTTTGTCAAATGGCTTTAAAGTGTTAACAGGTAGATTAAACTTATTCCAATCTCTGTTGTCTTTTGATGGAAATAATAAACATTCACTTTGTTTAAAGTTATACCATTTGCCTTCAGCTGTAAAAGTTACGTTTCTAAATGGAGACTCCTCATCTAACACCTTAACTATAATAGGAAATTTAGGATTTTCCATATCAATTCTTACAAGCTCCACTTCTCCAAACAAAGGAGAATAGAATTTTGTCCCTTGAGGACAGCCTTTTAATTTTTCTGCTATATTTATCATAAATTTAAAATTCTAAAGGGTTATTAAATGGCATCCAATAAAGCACACCTGGAATATTCCAACCGGAGTAGTGTTTTGTTTTTGTAGTATCTACTCTGTGGGCAAATGAGATTTTGCCTTCATCATCTAAGACAATTACTTCTACATCCCTTGGAGGTAGCCTGTAATTTACTGAATACCAAGAATTACTTTCGTGGGGTAATTTACTCATGAAGTTGCTAATTACCATTTCAATGTTTGCATCTGACTGCTTTATTATCTCAGCAAATGCCGTTGCCAAATTGTATGGCAGGTTCTCATCCCTTGTTGGGACACTAAGAGTGTGGGTTATGCCATTGCTCTCAAAATTAATTGTTAGGTTGTCTATCATTTTATAGTTCCTTAATTTTATTTTCAATTCTTCTTATGCAGTCTTTCACTGCTTTAATAAATTCAGTTCTTAAAATGTCAGGCATTTCCAATTCATTCTTTATTAAGCTGAAAGATGAAACATATAAAATCTCATTTTTGCACCTTCCATTGAGACAGTCTAAAATTAATTCAAGTTGTTCTAAAGATCTGTTCAGTTCGACCGCTATTTCAAGTTGCTCTTTTGTCATATTCTATCGTTTTTTTTTATAGTGTTCTAGAATTTTTTCTAGTTCTAATATTTTCATAACCCTCTAAAATAAATTCTTCTTCACAACAAGGGCAATCTACCACATAATGGTAGCTTTTTTGAGGCTTTCCATCACTAGTATATCCCCAATAATATCTTTTTCTATAGTCTCCTTTTTCTACTAAAAGAAGAGAATTGCAGTAAGGGCATCTAAATTTTAATGATACCTTTATTGGTTTTTCTCGTCTAGCATTATCTTCAAGAATTTTCATTAAATAATGGTTTAAGATAGTTATTTAT
>CAMCHB010000150.1 GCA_945874585.1 uncultured Clostridium sp.
GATGACGGCTGTATTGTTTGGGCTTTTAGACGCATTATGTTGAAACATTTCAACAAAAGATTGAAATGAAAAGTCGTTTGTTTGGTTATTAAAATCCACTAAAATTTCTTGTTTCTCATCTTGGGATAAAATCTGTAGTTGTTCACAATTGATGGTTGGATTTTTCACAATTTGCCCTATCATTTGTAAAATGTGATTGTGTAAGTAAACCATATCTTCTTCCTCATAATAAGAAGATTGATAATCATAAGAAATATTTATTTTTTCAGGGTCTAAATCATACAAATGAATATTTAAGCTATCCGCAATACATTGGTTTGAAGTCCAGTGTATTTTATAATTTTTAGTATCAATATCCTTGGTGGAAAAACCATTTTGGTAAGATAATAAAATCGAATAGAGTTTGGAAAAAGTATGATTTTTTTCATGTAGATCTGTTAATAAGGTATGATAAGGATATTTCTGATGCCTTAAAAAAGATAGACTATCTTGTGAAACTTTTTTCATATAACTTATAAAGTTTAATCCAGAAGGGATGTGGATAAAAAACGGAATGGTGCTTGTAAACATTCCACAAGTGTTTCGTTCTATAAAATTACTTCGATTTAAAATAGGGGTTCCAATAGCAAATTTCTCTAAACCAGTAATGCGGTGAATATAAAGAGAGTAAACACTCATAAAAAAGTGGAATAGAGAAACATGGTTTTGGGTGCATAAATCTCGAATTGCCTGAACAAAATCAGTAGGCAAATGAAAAGTTGAGCGTTTGGATTGATAAGAAAATGGTTGATAATTGGTATGCTTCATATTAGGAAGCATAGCGGTTTCCGGTATTTCTTGGTAAAGCGTGTGCCAAAAATCTTTATCAATCTGATATTGTTCGCTTTGTAGATAATCTGTTTCTTTTTTCACATAGTCCAAATAAGAATAAGATTTGAAAACGACTTCCTCTTTTTCAAGTAACGCTTTATAATATGAGATAATTTCATTCAATAAAATAGAAAAAGACCAGCCATCTGCTATTAAATGGTGAATATTTAAAATAAAACCACCTGTATTATCTGAAAATTTAAAAAATAGAAATTTGTATAAATTGTTGTGTAGTAGATGAAATTTTGTGCTAACGGTCCTTTGCTCTAAATCAGACAAGTCTTTTTTGGTAAAAAGTTCAAATGGCTTTAAACGAACATATTTATAATCTTCTACATATTGTTTTGGTACTTGATTTTCTAAAGTAAAATGCAAACGAAAATTATCATTGTTTTGAATGAGTAAATTTACAGCTTGTTCTAATTTTTTAAATTGAACTTTCTCTTTAAAAATAAGAGTGCCACAAATATTTCCAATATTAGTTCCAGATAAAAAATCTTCTGTGTACCAAATGGATTTTTGTGGATTGGTTAATGAAAAACACGCTTGATTCATAATGCTCCCCTATCAATTTATAAAATATATTTAGTTGCATTATAAATGAAAAAAATTGAAAAATCAATACAAAACCAAATGGTCAAAAAATCTTCCAAAAATGTTTAAAAAAGGAAAGGATGGAAAAAATAAAAACAAAGAGGGGGATTATCATGTATTGTCAAAAACCAGAAAAAAAAGCGATTCAACTAAAAATAAAAAAAGCGCTGATGACTATTTTATTCAGTATTTCTTTAATGGGAATAGGAGCCTGTTTTTATAAAATGTATGATGCTATTGATACGCAAAAGTATGCAAGAGAAGCACAAATAGAAAGAACAAGTGCAGAACAAAGCATAGCAAAAGAAGTAGAAGAAAAACAGAAAAATGAAGTGATGGAAAAGGTAACAGCAACTGTTGTGGGAATTTCAAAACTAAAAAACAACGGAACTTCTATTTTTTTGCAAGATAGTGTTAGTAAATTGGGATTAGGAACAGGTGTTATTTTATCTGAAAATGGTTACATACTAACAAACCAGCATGTTTGTGGCAGTAAATATAGCAATTGTTATGTGACATTGGAAAATGGAGATTTCTACAATGGAAATGTTGTATGGTCAGATTCAGACTTGGATTTAGCTATTGTAAAAATTCAGGCACTTGGCTTAGATCCTATTACAATAGGGGATTCCGATCATATAAAAATTGCAGATCCTGTATATGCAATCGGAAATCCAATCGGCTTAGAATTTCAAAGAACGGTGACGGCTGGTATTATTAGTGGAAAAAATCGAACCATCAAAATTGATGAGGAGGACAAATCATCCTATATGGAAGATTTGATTCAAACAGATGCAACCATCAATCCGGGGAATAGTGGGGGACCATTGATTAACGAAAAAGGGGAGATGATTGGAATAAATTCAGTCAAAATAACATCGGCAGAAGGAATTGGTTTTGCCATTCCCATCAATATCATGAAACCTGTTATTGAAAAAATGATACAAGATAACAAATTTGAAGAAGCTTCTATTGGAATTTTTGCTTATGATAAAGGGGTAATTCCATATTTAGATGCGAATATTAAACTAGAAAAAGGAATTTATGTTGCACAAGTAGAGGAGAAGGGGGCTGCTATGCAGGCTGGTTTAAAAGTAGGTGATGTGATAACTCAAATTGATACACTTCAAGTGAATACGATGAGTGATTTAAGAACGTATATTTATACCAAAAAACCGGATGATGAAGTAAAATTAACCATTTTGCGTAATGGAAAAGAACAAAATGTGAATTTGAAATTAGGAAAAAAGGAGACAGCATAGACAAATTTAGAAAAAATGTGACAAAAAAATCAAAAAAGAAAAAGCTTAAAATAGTGGATAAAATATAGAGTTTTGCATATAATACAATTGGGAAAAAAAGGACATAAACAGGGACGAGTGGATTTTCAGGCAAAACTCTATTGACAATCCTATCAAATCAGTGTATAATTTAGAAAGTGAGACATCGCGGGGTGGAGCAGTTGGCAGCTCGTTGGGCTCATAACCCAAAGGTCGCAAGTTCGAGTCTTGCCCCCGCAACCAGATAATAAACGATCTTGATTTCTTAAGAAACCAAGGTCATTTTTTTGCTTTTGCTTTAAAGAAACTCTCCCAGATATACTCGGAGAGTTTCTTCCTTCTTAAATATTATCATTTCGAATTGTTTCAATAATATTTTGTTTATAACCAATCCTCTTATTTTTTATTTATTCTTTATTATTCTACTATATCATATCTGTCTCTTATACACATCTGAC
>CAMCHB010000151.1 GCA_945874585.1 uncultured Clostridium sp.
TTGATTCTAAATGTCAATTTCATTCATTTTTGATTATGGTCTATTATACATCATTTTCTAGCAAATACACAAGTCTTTTTCCTTTTATCCAAAAGAAAAAGTGGTTGTCAACCACTTTTTTCTTAACACTCTTCTTTTTTTATATGAGCTCCCAAAGTCTGTAGTTTTTTTTCCAGCTTCTCATAGCCTCTTAAAACATATTCAATATGATTTACTTTCGTCCTTCCTCTTGCTACTAATCCTGCTAAAATTAAAGCTGCACCACCTCTTAAATCAGCCGCTTCCACTTCTGCTCCTAATAGTTTTTTACTTCCTTTTATGATTGCTGTTTTGCCTTCGATGGTAACTTTTGCCCCCATTCTTTTTAGCTCGTTCATATAACGAAATCGATTCTCAAAAATATTTTCCACAATAACAGTGGTTCCTCGTGCCACAGTTAACATAGAGCCAAATACCGATTGCATATCTGTCGGAAATCCCGGATATGGCATTGTTTTTATATTAGTCGCTTTTAATTTTTTAGGGCTTTGTAAAATAATGCTGTCCTTTTGTGTTTCTATCTGACATCCACATTCTTCTAACTTGTATAGGACCTGATAAACAGACTCTGGCATTACTTCCTTTAACATCACTTTTCCTCCGGTTGCTGCTACCATGCATAGCAAAGTACCAGCCTCAATTCGATCTGGCATAATGTGATAACTAATTTCTTTCAACCTTTTCACGCCCGTAATTTTAATAATGCTACTGCCAGCCCCCTCAATTTTAGCTCCCATTTTATTTAAAATGTTTTGTAAATCCACTATCTCTGGTTCTAAAGCCGCATTTTTCAAAACGGTTTCTCCTTCTCCCAAAACAGCAGCCAGCATAATATTTTCCGTTGCTCCAACACTTGGAAAATCTAATGTAATATCGGTTCCTTTGATTTTATCTGCATGGCAATGAATATAGCCTCCCTCTTCTTCTATTTTAACTCCTAACTTTTGAAATCCACTTAAATGTAAATCGATTGGTCTTGCGCCTATATCACAACCTCCTGGATAAGAAAATGTCGCTTTACGAAATCTTCCAATCAAAGCTCCTGCTAAAATAACAGATGATCGTAATTCTCGCATTAAAGAATCTGGTATTTCAAAAGTATGAATAGAAGAGGAATCAATTACAACCTTATTATGATTCTTTTTAATTTGACACCCTAATAATCTTAAAATTTCTAAAGTTTTATTGGTATCTGCTATATTAGGAATGTTATACAAGGTCGTTTTCTTCCCTGTCAAAATACACGCTGCCATAATGGGAAGTGATGCATTCTTAGAACCAGAAACCGTTAGTTCTCCTTCTAATCTGTTGCCACCTTCTATTATGTAACTTGACATATTTACTCACCTTCCTACTTTTTATTCTGTTGTATTTTATGCGAGCTTTACGTAAAAAGTGATTATGGTCTATCTAATGTTGATCAATATAGTCTTTTATCATTTTTATCATATGATTTGTTTGGCTTTGATAAGGTTTTGGCTCAAATTCTGGAATTTTTTGAATTGCTTTCTTTAGCTGATTTACATCTTGAACACCTATGATATACCCTTCCTTTTGGAACTTTTCCACTAATTGTACCTGGTGATCATTCACGTGTTCTTGATATTTCTGTAGTCGAGGCACTGCAATTACCTTTTTACCCATTTTTACACAACTTAAAATAGAGCCAACTCCACCGTGTGTAATCACAAAGTTAGCCTCCTTCTTGAGTTGATCGATTTGTTCTTTTGGTATCAAATCGAATAACTCCATATGATCTGTTGCATATTTTGTACACCCCGCTTGCACAATTACTTTTTCATGTATCGTACCATCTAGAATGTTTCTTTCAATTTCCTTTAATAATCTTCTAAATTCATTCTTTTGTGTTCCCAATAATACCAGAATCATTTAATAAATAGAACCTCCCAACTTAGCTTTTGGATATAAGGATAACATTTCTTCCCATTGTACCAGAAATAAATCAGCAATTGGATAAATCATTCTACCTGCTAATGTTTGCGTATGAATATTAGCAAATGTTTCAATAAAAATGATTTTACTTCGAAATAATTTTCCGATATAACACATGG
The DNA here is from genome assembly GCA_945874585.1 of uncultured Clostridium sp. Lineage (GTDB taxonomy): Bacteria > Bacillota > Clostridia > TANB77 > CAG-508 > CAMCHB01. The sequence goes on from CAMCHB010000151.1 coordinate 2,112, forward strand.
GAACTGCTGTATGAGTTCCTGTTGTTACAATATAACGCGGTCTATAGCGTAAATAGATGACCAAACTTCGTAAACAATTCCATAAAAACTGAAATGGATATTTCAGTTTATCGCTTCTAGTTCCATATACTAAATAGGAAATTTTACGCCCATATTGTTTTTTTAAGCACTTGGTCGTTTTATCTTTTTCTATCACCAAATGATAATCATAATGAGAAAACATTTCTTTTAATTGTAGCAATTCATCCAAATGACCACCAGTACTTGATATAAACATAACCTTTTTCTTTTGCTTCTCCTTCATGGCAACTCACCCACTTACAACATTCTCTTTTTTAAAATAATTATTTTTATTATAGCATTTTCACTTTTCCATTGCAAGGTACTCTTACTTCTGGCCATTTCTTTGATTTTTGAAGCTAACTATTGACATCTTTATCATTAGGCATTATAATAATCTTGTTGTGAATTGATTTTATCAATCCAACATGCGCCTGTAGTTTAGCTGGATAGAATGTCAGGCTACGAACTTGAAGATCGGGGGTTCGAATCCCTCCAGGCGCACCAATTAAGCATAGCATAGCTATGCTTTTTCTGTTTTAATGGATGGATTCGAAAAGGAAGTTGCCAAGCTTTGCGCTGGTCTGGAGCCAGCCAAAGCGCAGGTAAAAATAGTCCGGTGGACTATTTTTCTGACGCGGCTCGCCGAATCCCTCCAGGCGCACCATATTAAGCATAGCATATCTATGCTTTTTTTGTATTTTACCTTTCTTTCACAAGAAGAATGATAAAACTTCGAATTATTATTGACAAGACTCATGATATGTGGTATTATTTTATTGTTGTTTTGGGTCAGTAGCTCAGTTGGATAGAGCACAGGCCTTCTAAGCCTGGGGTCGGAGGTTCGAACCCTCTCTGACTCACCAAACACACCCTATTTTAGGGTGTGTTTTTTAGTACATATTTGCTCTAAAAGTAAATACTCATTTAAATATGAATCCGTAAAACGAAAATTTGAGATTTATCCCAACAACAGAGATAAACCTCAAACTCCAAAAAAACAACTAATATGGAATAAGGG
>CAMCHB010000152.1 GCA_945874585.1 uncultured Clostridium sp.
ATTTAACAGTTCTGCATATAAAATCATTGCAGATGAGCTAAGGCCTGTCCCAATCATGCTAGCCTGCATATTTTCTCAGCTTCTTCCTCTGAAAAGTCCATTTGACTAAGAATTTCAAAATATTTGTCATATATTTCGATAGGTTCAAGTTTACGATTATCAGGATAATCAGTAGCAAATACTAATTTTTCTACATCTAATCTTCTTAAGATTTTATTTGTACCAGCAATACCGTACTTGTCTACCAAATCTGGCAAAATAGCAGAAATATTAAAAAACAGTCCAAGGTCAGTTAACTCTTCATATTGGAAGCCTCCAATATGAGCAATTGACATACGTAGCTTCGGATATTTTTTTATAATATTTTTTATTCTAGTCGGAGAACACATATCATCCATAAGGTGTGTTCTTGGATACGAATGTATCTCAACTAAAATATTATTTTTATTTGCCCATTTAAAAATCTCATCATAATATATGCCATCAATCGGATAACTGGTATTTGCTGCATGTATTTTCACGCCTAATACCTCTTCCCTTCTCACTGCATCTTCTAATATTTGAATTGTCTTCTCTATATCATTTCTGATATCGATATCGGCAAAGCAAAACAATCTATTTTTTGCTTTGCCACACATATCAAGCAAATTATTATGAACGGTACATACATTAAAATCCATAGATAACATGTATGGATCATTGAACGGCATTATAAATGCTGACTCAATATTATATTTATCCATTATTTTGAGATAATCTTCCACATCTCCAAAATCTATAAAGTTACCACCATACTCTTTATTTGCCTCAATAACATCTGATGGCATTAAATGTATATGTGCATCTATCTTTTTTATATTTGTCCAATCAATCATCCTATTCCATCTCCCTTTGTTTAAGTCCATCAACGGTTAATTCGTATATCTTTTCACATACCTCTTTTATATATTTTCTGTCGTGCGAAATACTGATTACAGCACCGGGAAATTCCTGTATCATTTTTCTAATAACCGGCCCTGATAAAGGAGAAAAATTTCTAGTGGGCTCATCTAATATCAACACATTTGCCTCAGACATACTCATTTTAAGCAAGAGAACTTTCGCTTTTTGACCTCCTGACAACTCTCTGATTGGATGATCCATCTCATCTGCCGTGTATTTTAATGAGCCAAGATAGGTTCTGATTTTTGTTCTTTCTTCCTTTTCTCCTGTTTTATCCAAAAAATCCACTGGTGTCATATTTAAGTCTAATAAATCTTCATAATTTTGCGGCATATATTCTGCTCTGATATCAGTTCTGTTTAACAGGTCTTGTGCCATCTTTCTTAAAAGAGTAGTTTTCCCTGCACCATTCATACCAACTATACATATTTTTTCCGAGCCTTTGATATTTAAAACAATATCTTTTGATAATATCCTATCCTCATCTGGTGTATATAATTTGTCCAGGCTGTATTCTACAACTGTTTTTCCTGCAGGGATTTTTGATGTTTCACTTCCAAGTTTAAAAAATATCGCAGTCTCCTGTTCTGGCATCTGTGTCATATTTTCATCTTCTTTTTCAAATCGTTTCCCCATAGACTTTACCGTATGCATCTTATCCTTTAGATTTTTTGCTACTGAAGGACACTGCCTTGAGCAATCCTCTAAAGCATGCTGCACACTATCTAAAACTCGTCTATACTTCTCATCTCTGATTTGCTTTTCACGTTTGTCGCTTAAAGCCTGCTGCTCCTGTTTTTCAAAAGCATTGAGTCTTTCTTCCACATATTTTCTATATCCCATCTTTGCAACAGTATACCTGCATTTTGTTTTTCTCTGAATCTGCTCAATATGGACAATCATATTTGCAGTATTCTCAATTAATGTCTCATCATGTGATATAAAAAGTACGATGTATTGCCACTCATTTATGATTTTTTCCAAAAGCTCAAGACTGGCAATATCAATATCATTTGAGGGCTCATCCATTAAAAGTACAGTTGGTTCCTGCATTAGTAATTTCATAAGCTGAGCCTTTACCTTCTCCCCTCCAGAAAGTGTTACAAGCTTTTGTTCACTATAGAAAAAGTCTACAGACACTCCAAATTTGTTTGCATATTCTCCCAAATCCTTTGGCGTCTGATTCCAAAAACAGTCCATTTCTGAAAAGAATTCATATAGACTTTTTTCCTTATCCTTGTCTTGAAGCTCCTGGGGCAGATAACCAAGTCTTTCATTTCCAAGTATTCTCGTCCCCTCTGCTTCAATATAATCTTCCACAATTTCTGGATTATATATCCATTTCATAAGTGTTGATTTACCATTTCCTTCTTCACCTATGATTGCAGCTTTATCACCATAGTTTAATACAAGGTCAAACTTGTCCAATATTATCCTTAAGTCTTTTTTATGTGTTAAATTCAGTCCGTTTATTTGTAACATATACTTCACTCCCTTTTTGACAGAAGCAAAAAAGTCTGTACTTGCATACGCAAATACAGACTCACACACAAATTTATCCTTATTAAATTTCATATCACGAAATTAAAAAGAAAATGAACTATGCGATAATCTAAATTAAGCGTACACAAATAAGACTGCCTCTGCAGCATCAACTTCTTATTTGTTTCACCTAAATTAAACTATCTATTATTCATTTCCTCACCATACACATAAAATGTGCTCTTTCTCTAAAATCTATGCCTATGGTAGCACTATATTTATATGTTGTCAACCCAAACTAGCTTAGCAATACCATGTTCTATTTTATTTTCATTTTTCCATATTTAACAATAGAAATAACACCCTTGCAGAACCATGTAAAGGTGTAAAACCTTGACATGCATCTACAGGGGTGTTGTATATTAAACAAGCACTTAAGGCTAAGTGCATATAGATATTATATCATCTGAAACGCCTTCAATGCCTCCACAATAGCATCCTCTTTTTCTTTCGGACACTGTGGTTGCTTAGCATTCTCAGATTTAGGCAAATTAAAATTCTGTCCTAGCTCAATTCCACATTTCTTCTTCACCTGCGCAATATAAAGGTTAGATACCTTCATCCCATCATTATGCTCTGCAACATATTTCTTAATTTCTTCATATGTAGCCTTAGTCTCTGCGCTAGTAGCATCAAGCTCATCCAAGTCGATCTCTACTTCCAGATAATCATCCGCTTTTTGTTGGGACAAAAGAACAACACTCTC
>CAMCHB010000153.1 GCA_945874585.1 uncultured Clostridium sp.
CTTTCATCTTTTACTTGTGCAAAAATCTCATTTACTGCTTTTACAACATTAGCATTTGAGCGGAAGTTGGTTCCGAGGGTATAGATACAACCACCAATTTTTTCAATTTGAGATTTTGCCTCATTGTAAGAGTTGATATCAGAGCCTCTGAACTTATAAATAGACTGTTTAGGATCTCCAATTAAATAACAATGAGCATTGCTATTAACCGCATCTTGATTAAGGTAGAGTTTACTAAAGACAGTAAATTGAACAGGATCGGTATCTTGGAACTCATCGATCATGGCAATTGGATAGCGTTTTCTTAATAATGATGCTAAGACATCTCCTCTATTTTTTTCTTTAGTTAAAGCGACAGCTAATTGCCTTAAGACTTCATTATTAGAAATTAGATTATCCCTTTCACATAGAGCATCTGATTTCTTAATCATCATGATTGAGACTAAATACTCTAGTTCTTTTTTTATTAAATCTATATTTGTTTGTATGTCATGAGCTAAAATAATTACAGATCTAGAAGCTTTTTCAAATTCAGATATCTCATCTAACCTAGCAAAAGCATAACCTTTTTTTCCGCTTACAAAATTACTATCTTCTTTATAAAATTCTTTGAAATCGTAATCTTTTACATTTTTACTAATTTCTTCTCCAAAATTAACGGAGTTGAATTTACCAGAAACGGTATTGGCTAATAGGCTCTTTAATATGCTCTTTACCTCTCTCTTGATGGCATTTTTTTTAGGTTCGCCTTTAGCTAATTCATAAAGAGAACCAGGGCCACCATTAGCAGCAAAGACTTCATCCTTATATTTTTCTACTATCTGTATGTCCTGAGCATGCTCTTCATTTATTGAAGCAATATCTTTTTCTACAGCAACTAATAGGTATTTAAGTCTAGCAATTGGCGTTTTTTGCAGCTTTTCTGAAGATTGATAGTAAGACTTTAAAGAAAAACCAAAATATCCCTTTGCATCGTTGATAAGTCTTACTCGGTCTAGATTGGCTACTGTCTTTTTAAAGCACAGAGGAGAATCTTTACCTAATAGCTCTAAAAGAAGATCTTTGTTAAAGTCTGAGTCCTTATAAAATAAATCTCTCCATACTGAAAAAGCTGCTTCCCTTTTCTCTTCTTCAAAATCGTTTGTAAGCTCTACATTAAAAGCTCTGCCAGCTTCAAAAGAGTAAATTTGATTTAATGCCTTATTACAGAATGAGTGAATGGTACTAATTGAGGCTTTATCAATTGAGCGCTCTGCTCTTATTAATAATCTTGAATAAAGGATAGCTTGTTTTTGCTGGATGTTGATATCAACTGCATTATTATTTTCAAGACTATCTTTAACTTTTAACTTGTCTTTTAAATAAAGCTCAACAATATCTTTTAGAGGATCATTTTCATCTAAACTATCTACAGTCTTTTGACCTTTACCTATAGCTTCAAATAAAACTCTACAAGTATGAATTTTTTCTAAAATTCTTGCTCTTAAATCAGAAGCAGCTGCATTAGTAAAAGTAACTACTAGGATATCTTCTATATCTAAAGGAGTAGCATTTTCTCCTTTTCCTTTTTTTAAGCCTTCCAATAAAAGACGTACCACTAGATTACTAATGGTAAAAGTCTTACCAGTTCCTGCTGAAGCCTCAATCATTGATGAACTATTCAAATCAAAGGTCTTAATCTCAAGAGGATCAGGTTTATTTAAATTTTTATTTTCCAAATTTTCACTTGCCATCATTTGTTCTTTCCCTGATTTTTTAGTTCATTGTATTATTTCGTTTAGAAGCTACTTCAAAAATCATAGTTGAAAATAACTCTAACATTTTGTTTGCTTCTTCTATTTGGGATGCACTTAGATACTGTGGTTCTAAAAACGTTTTGTCGCAACCGAAAAGGTATTTAGCTTCAGCATAACTGTTATAAGAATCGTTAAAGTAATCATTAAAAGTTTTATCGGCTACTGCTGTAGCAAGATAATCACTTAATACAGGCTCTTCCCAATCTGGGGTTTTTGTCTTATTAGGATTGGTTCTTTTTGATTTTTCAGAAGCAAAATCTTTGAAAACACTTTTACACAAAGGTATAGGAATTAGATTTGCTGTTAAATAAAATTCAATAAATCTTTCTAGGATATCATCTGGTGTAAGACCACGATCTTTTAAAAGCTCATTGAATTTAGATCCATCAACATCATATGATTCGAATTTTTTATTAATAACTCTTATTTTTTGAGCTTGCTGAGGAATTGATGAGGATTGAATGTATTTATAAGCGAGTAGTCTTAAAAAGGCCTCTACCATCATACCTGCATTTTCACTATCAGGATTTGACATAAAATCCATTAAAAGATCAGAGCGCTTTGGAAGCTCTCCTGCAAAAGTTACGGTATAACCGTTTACCTTTAGAGTCTTACTAAATTGTTGCTCTGAGTAAATGTCAGTTTGAGGCATACCAATAAGATTATCAGAGAATTTATTTAGAGAATCTTTTATTTCATTTACTGTCTTGTCATTGAAAATGTCATAAGGTAATTCACCTTTTTGAGTATGCTTTTCTAAAATCTCATCAATCGATTTATCTGAAGAAATCATTTCTGATTCTATGATTTCTCTTAAGATGTCAGATTTATCAAGGTTATCAAGTGAGAAAGGCTCTTCATCATTGAGCTTAATCTGATTTTTCAAATCCAACTTAATATTCAATCTTGATTTTAAGAAAGACTTACATGGATTTAAAAGTGCATTCTTTAAATCACTTATTGAAACAGTAATGTTAGGTTGCAAAGTTATATTCCAAGGATTTTTATCTTGTGAGTCTCCTAAACAACCTATAGGGATCTTTTTAACTTTTTCTGTTGGTAAACCATTTTCACTAATATCCATCTTCCAAAAAGCAGTTTTGTTAAAAGAAGGGTACAGCTTTAAACTGTCAGAACTTTCTTTTTGATAATTGATCAAATCATAAGAATTTAAACGTTCCTGTCTGAAAAGCCGCTTCAATACGTTCTTGCGATTTTCTTCACTGTTATTTGGATCTGAATTTGGAACTGTAAAATTATCACCTAAATAATCTTCAAGCTCAGTAATTACTGTAGATGGATTCTTTTGAGTCTTATCGATTGGTGACTCACCTAAATAAGAGAGATACAAACTCTTTTCAGCAGACAGAATTGCTTCTA
>CAMCHB010000154.1 GCA_945874585.1 uncultured Clostridium sp.
GGAAAATCTTCTTTACTAAACATGATACTAAAAGAAGATAGAGCAATTGTTAGCCAATATGAAGGAACAACAAGGGATTCTATTGAAGAAGACATATCTGTTAATGGTATACCAATTCGAATTATTGATACAGCAGGAATTCGTCATGCAGATGATGAAATCGAGAAAATTGGTATTGAGAAGGCAAAAGAGATTGCTGATTCAGAAGATTTGATCATCCCGCTAATCGATTATGCAAGACCACTATCAAATGAAGATAAAGAAATTATTCAGTTAATTCGAAACAAAAAAGCTATTTTAGTATGTAACAAAGCAGATAAAAAAAATCAAAAATTCCAAAAGGAGATATTGGAAGAGTTACAAAAACCGATGATTGATATGTCAATTATTGAAAAAAAGGGAATTCACGAGTTGTATGACCAAATCACGAAAATGTTCCGCTTAAACGATATTAACGTGAATGATGAGGTTGTTATTACGAATATTAGACATGTGAACTTGATTCGAGAAGCTGAAAAGAATCTAAAAGAGGCACGAAAAACAATTCAAAACAACATGCCAATTGATATTATTTCAATCAATATAAAAGAAATTATAGAAGCTTTAAATGCAATTACAGGAGAAAATGCAACAGAGGATATCATACAGGATATCTTTCGAAAATTTTGTCTAGGAAAATAATTTCTTTCCTTAAAGAACAAAAAAAGGAAAGGCTTTATTTGTCTGGGAGAGAACAAACAAATAATCTAAAACAAGTAAGGTGAGTTAAAAAATGAAATATGATGCAGGAAATTATGATGTAGCTGTAATTGGAGCAGGACATGCTGGCTGTGAAGCAGCTCTTGCAACAGCAAGAATGGGAATGAAGACGGTTCTTTTTACAATTAGTATGGAAGTAATCGCTAATATGCCATGTAATCCGAATATAGGAGGAACTTCAAAAGGACATTTGGTAAGAGAGATTGATTGCCTAGGAGGCGAAATGGGAAAAAACATAGATAAGTCCTTTATTCAATCTAGAATGTTAAACACATCTAAAGGACCAGCAGTTCACTCTTTGAGGGCACAGGCAGATCGAAAAAAATATCAAAGGGAAATGAAACATACATTAGAGTTACAAGAAAACTTAGATGTAAAACAGGCAGAAATTGTAGAAATTGGCGTAAAAGACAATCATGTCTGCAGTGTTACAACTAGTGTCGGTGCAGTGTACCAGGTAAAAGCTATTGTACTTGCAACAGGTACTTATTTAAAAGGAAAAATATACATTGGTGAGTTTTCACATGAGGGAGGACCAGACGGAGTCTACCCAGCTAATGAATTATCTACCTGTTTAAAAAATTTAGGAATTCATATTGTAAGATTTAAGACAGGAACACCAGCTAGAGTAAATCGTAGAAGTATTGATTTTTCTAAAATGCAAATTCAAGAGGGTGATGAAGAAATTACGGCGTTCTCCTTTGAGAATCATTTCGAAAGTCGTAAACAGGTACCTTGTTATTTGACCTATACAAATGAGAAAACACATGAAATCATACGAAAAAACTTGCATCGTTCTCCATTATATGCAGGAAAAATTGAAGGAACAGGACCTCGTTATTGTCCTTCTATTGAGGACAAAGTAGTTCGATTTGCTGATAAAGAGCGCCATCAGATATTTATCGAACCAATGGGATTGGATACAGAGGAAATGTATGTGCAAGGAATGAGCTCATCTTTACCGGAAGAAGTACAAATTGAAATGTATCGAACTATTCCAGGACTAGAACATGTTGAATTTACAAGACCAGCTTATGCAATTGAGTATGACTGTATTGAACCATCTCAATTAAAATTATCTCTAGAATTAAAGAAAATAGATGGAATGTTTTTTGCAGGACAAATCAATGGAACATCTGGCTATGAGGAAGCTGCGTCACAGGGAATTATGGCAGGTATAAATGCTGCTCTAAAATTAAAAGGAAAAGAGCCTTTGATTTTGCATCGTTCAGATGCTTATATTGGTGTACTAATTGATGACATTGTTACAAAGGGAACCAATGAACCATATAGAATGATGACATCAAGAGCGGAATATCGTTTATTGTTAAGACAAGATAATGCAGATCTAAGATTAACAGAAAAGGGTCATGAAATTGGCTTGATTTCAGAGGAAAGATACCAGAAATTTTTACAAAAGAAACAACACATAGAAGATGAAATTAAAAGATGCAAAACAACAACGATAAAACCAAGCGAAAAAACAAATGAAATTTTACAAAAATATCAATCTTCTACGATTCATGTAGGAGTCAAGTTATCTGATTTAATCAAGAGAACAGAATTATCTTATGAAAAATTAGCAGGAATAGATGAAAATAGACCTATACTAACAAAAGAAGAAAAAGAACAGGTTGAAATTCAAATTAAATATGAAGGTTATATTAAGTTACAGGAAAAACAAGTAGAGGAATTCAAAAAACTTGAAAACAAGAAATTATCTAGCCAAATTGATTATAGCCAAATAAAAGGAATTTGCTTGGAAGCAAGACAAAAACTAAATCAAATGAAACCAACATCTATTGGACAAGCTTCTAGAATATCAGGCGTTTCACCAGCTGACATAGCTGTTTTACTCATTTATATGGAAAAGAATAAGGAAAATAATTAGAAGGCAACATTGTTTTCAGAAAAAAACAATGTTATAATATCCTAAAAAGGAATGGAGGATGTAATGAAAGAGGAAGAATTTCAAGAATATCTATTAAAAAATGCAAATCAAATGAATCTAACATTTTCTCAAAAACAAATTCAATCCTTTTACTGGTATATGCAACTTTTGATACAATGGAATCAGAAAATGAATTTGACGGCTATTAAGGAGCCAAAAGAAATTATTGTAAAACATTTTTTAGATTCTTTATCGATTCAAAAGTACATAAAACCAAAAGCCAAAGTGATTGATATAGGTACAGGAGCAGGATTTCCAGGTATTCCATTAAAAATCATGAATTCTTCTAACCCCATAACATTGCTAGATTCCTTACAGAAAAGAATTACGTTTTTGCAAGAAGTGGTTGGTCAATTAGGATTAACAAATATCGAAACGGTACATGCACGAGCAGAAGAGTAT
>CAMCHB010000155.1 GCA_945874585.1 uncultured Clostridium sp.
GTATGAATTATGGAGAAAAAATTATATAACCTAACAAATCCTCAAAAATTGATATGGTCAACGGAACAATTTTATCCGAATACTTCTATCAATAACATTTCTGGTACTGTTATTTTGCATGAAACTTTAAATGTAGACGCATTAAAAAAAGCAATTTACCTTTTCGTTCAAAAAAATGACGCTATGCGTATTCAAATAACAACGGATCATCTCTTAAATGTTAAACAATATGTGGTTCCTTTTACTCCGTTTCCAATTGAAATAGTTTCTTTCAAAAATGAAGATGCTCTTAAAAAGCATGCTTCTGTTTTCGTACGTCAACCTTTTACAATTCTTGACTCTTCTTTGTTTTCATTTCAAATCTTTTTATTCCCTGATGGTACAGGTGGTTTCACTGGCAAAGCTCACCATCTTTTAATTGATTCTTGGTCAAGTTGTTCCCTTGGTAACGAAATCTTGTCTAACTATTATGATCTTGTTCATCATATTCCTGTTTCAACAGAAGCAAAACCTTCTTATTTTGACTTTATGCAATCTCAAACGCAATACGCCAAAAGCCAAAAGTACATAACAGATCAACAGTTTTGGCAAGATAAATATACAAATACCCTTCCAGAAGTGGCTTCTTTTTGCCCTCATTACCAAAACATCAGCCATGATTATCGTGGCAAACGAGAAGAATTTTCATTATCCAAAACAGTTAGCCAAAAAGTTAAGAAATTCTGCCAGGAAAATAGAATTTCTTTGTTCAATTTATTTTTAGCTTTATATTGTATTTATTTGAATAAAACAACAAATTTGAATCAAATTGTATTTGGCTCTCCTATTTTAAATCGAAAAAATCGTGTGGAAAAAGATACCATTGGAATGTTTGTGCAAACTTTGCCCTTTTCTGTAGAAGTGGATAGTTCTCAAACTTTCTTGGATTTTACCAAAACGATTACCCAACAAGAATTAACTATTTTTAGACATCAAAAATACCCTTATATGGAATTATTAAAATATATTCGTAAACAATTTCACACGACTGAATCTTTGTATCAATTTATGTTATCTTACCAAAACTCTAGTATTGATTTTGATAAGAGTAAAATTGATTATTCTAGAATTTGGAGTTTTAATGGCTATTTATTAGAGCCACTTAACCTTCATATTTGTGATATGGATGATGATAAAATTAGTCTATATTATGATTATCAATTAAAAGCCTTTACAGCCAAAGATATTACTGACTTACATCGTCATATTATCAATTTATTGCACCAAGTTTTATCCTCTCCTTCTATGGCAATTTCTCAGATGGAGCTGCTAAATCAAAAAGAAATTCAACATATCTTGTACGAATTTAACCGAGATGGAATTGGTTATCCACAAGAAGATACCATTGTCAGCTTATTTGAAAAACAGGTGTGCCAAACCCCTGAAAGAATTGCTATTTCTTTTGAAAATCAGCAGTTAACCTATCGAGAATTAAATGAAAAAGCGAATCAGTTAGCCAATTATTTAAGACAACACTATCATGTTCAGCCACACGATATGATCGGCATTCGTATGAATAAATCTTGCGAAATGATTATTGCTATTTTGGCCATTATTAAGTGTGGAGCTTGCTACTTACCAATCAATTTATCTTATCCACAAGATCGTATTCGTTATATGCTAACCGATAGCGATTGCCGTTTATTACTAACCAATCATCTTTCACGCAACCCAGACATTACTATTGAAACCTGTGAAATTGACTTGAATAATTCAGCTATTTACCAGGACTCACATACAGCTAATCTTAATACGTCTATTCAACCAGATGATTTGTTGTATGTTATTTACACTTCCGGGTCTACTGGTAATCCAAAAGGTGTTATGATTACACATCGTAATGTTGTACGTTTATTGAAAAACGATGCTTTTGACTTTGATTTTTCAGAAAAAGACGTGTGGACAATGTTTCATTCTGTTGCTTTTGATTTTTCTGTTTGGGAAATGTATGGGGCCCTATTATATGGTGGAAAACTAATTTTAGTGCCAGAAGAAACAGCTAAAAATCCACAACAATTCTTGCAGTTATTACGTCAAGAAAAGGTAACTGTACTAAACCAAACACCTACTTATTTTTATAATTTACTAGATACCGAACTAAAACAACCAGATGCTGCTTTATGCATTCGTTATATTATTTATGGTGGAGAAGCTTTAAATCCAGCCTTAATTGGCAAATGGAAAGAAAAATATCCTCAAACTCATTTAATCAATATGTATGGTATTACAGAAACAACCGTTCATGTTACCTTTAAAGAATTAAAAGAAAAGGATTTAAAGAGTTCTTCTTCTAATATTGGTGTACCGATTCCTACTTTAAAAGTATATATTATGAACCAAGACATGAACCTTTTGCCAACTGGTATAGAGGGACAAATTTGTGTAGCAGGTCCTGGTATATGCAAAGGTTATTTACACCGTGATGATTTAAATCAAAAAAAATTCATTGAAAACCCTTATATTGCCCGGTGAAAAAATCTATTTATCTGGAGATTCCGGCTATTTAGGTGCTGATGATAATTTATATTATAAAGGTCGTATGGATAATCAATTTAAATTACGTGGATTTCGTGTAGAATTAGGAGAAATCGAAGAAAAATTGCTGGCCCATCCAGCTATCGAAAAATGCGTTGTTTTACCAAAGAAAAATAATGAAAAAGACATTCAATTAGTTGCTTTTTTGGTCACTTCAAAAACGATTCATCCAAAAGATTTAAAAGCATTTTTAAAAGATAAATTACCCGATTATATGATCCCAAATCTATTTGCTTTTGTGGATAAAATTCCTTTAAATCACAATGGAAAAACCGATCGAAAAGCATTATTAGCGATGAAAATTCATTCTCAAACCTCTCAAACTTATGTAGCACCTCGCAATGAATTTGAAAAAACATTACAACATATTTTAGAACAATCTCTAAATGTTGACCATGTTGGTATTGACGATGATATATTGGAAATTGGTGCCGATTCACTAACACTTATGAAAATTAGTGTGGATTTGTTGAATCAAAATTATAAGGTTAATATACAAGATTTTTATGAATACAAAAC
>CAMCHB010000156.1 GCA_945874585.1 uncultured Clostridium sp.
GACTTAACAGAAATGTAATGGTCAGCCACTATGTAGTGGCAGGTAGCAAGAATCCTCTGCCTTTAGGCATGGGGAGTGTCAAGAGATTGTTTTAATGTATCATTTTATGACGGTTTCTTATCGACTCCATCTTTCAACATACTGTCAACTGTGTCTCATTCAGCAGGTCTTGTTAAAGAAATGGAATGCCTCTATGATAGAAGATTTGGTGATATTGTGAGTTAATCACAACATATAATGGAATTCCTAGTTTCTGTAAGATATCTTTTTCTATTTAATATACATTTCTGCACAAGCACTGACTGTTGAATCTTTCATGACAAACGTTTCCTTTTCTTCATTTCTAGCACAGCTGATAAATACAAGACTTTCATTTTTGCCATCCAGTCAAATTGCCTATATTTACTTGTACGAAAAAGACAGATAGATTTCTTGCATTCTATCTGCCTCTTGATTCTATGAAAAGACTTTGATTTTTGTCATGATATGTAAAGATCACACATAGACTTCTAATGATAGCTGTTATCAGAAAGCTTATGATTCGATTTCTTTTAGAAGCTGAATCACCTGTATCATTTCTTTCATACCTGATCAACAACAATGTTTACACAATTACCAAAGGTGACAAAAGCCTGAATAACATTGCCAATATATTTATTGGCGTAGCTAAAATAAGCATTACCATAATTCATTATTCTTTAATGGTCGTTCATTTCCTGCCAAATATACATCTTGTCAGCTACTACTTGTACATACAATTTAGATTCTGAGTTTGAAGCTTTTAAGTAATGTGCTGATGATAAATCAGTTAATTCTTTCACATTATACTCTTTTGGTACATCTGAGCTAGGATACATTTGATCAACGATATTGCCTTTTTTGAATTTTGTTGGTGTATCTGTGTTGAGTTCATACACACAATAACGTGTTTGGACTTTTTTGTTGTGATAGAAAAGAAAACGATAGTCTTGGATTTCTTCAATGGAATAGAGTTGTTTATTGACTTGAGGAAGTTTGATTGAGAAATCTTTTTCAAATGTACTAATAGGGATGTTATTCTTGACTGTTGTGACTGGTGTTGTTCCTTGTTGAATTCCACCAACAACTGTAGCAATGCACAATACGATTACTGCTATTACACCAACAAAGACAATAGTCTTCACTTTCTTATTCATTTTTCGTTCTCCATTCTTATATAGAATTACTGTATCATAAAAAACTATAAAGATGAACTAAGCAAACACAAAATCACAAAAACAAATACTATCCAAGCATATATTTTCTGCTTTCTTGTTCCTTCAAAGAGTTTTGGTTTTCCAAAAATAAATGTTATGGGCTTTCCAAATTTACATTCAAATAATACAACAACTGCAATAATAGCTGCTATAACAACATGTGCTTCATCAAATGTAAAATGAGATAATATATTTGACATGAACATTTAATTCCTTCCTACTTCTTACTTTACTATAAAATACTTCATCAAAAATAATTTATTTGATACGATATTTATCAAAGACCTTATGTGTATCAAGATGAATCTCTTTGAAGAATAAAAAAGGCAATTCTAAACAGGAACTGCCTGAGTTATTTTTCTTTGCTTTCATAGAGAACTTACATTCAATCTTCCATTATTTTATATGTTCTTTAAGCTTTATAAGCAAAATGTTTGATGTAAAATATAGGTTTATTGTTCCAATTGCCTCAAAAAATCTTCTATTATTACCAGAATAATAGTCATGATAAGGGAGTTTATATGACAATATCACACATATGCATCCTACTACAACTGCAATAAGAAAACTAATAATACGATTTTTTGTTGAAACCACTCCAAATGAATTATTTCTTTCATATATTATCAACGCCAACGATGATAATAATACCAATGGTGACAAAGGGCCAAATAACATTGCAAGAATACTAAGCGCCATAATTATAACGATTATTACCATAATTCAATATACCCACTATTAGGAACAATATCTACAGAATCAAACTTTTTTGCTAAAAAAGTACCTGGATCTAGATATGTATCTATTATCGATACCACAAATGAACCTATCCACTTCCCTAATGTTTTGGCTCCAACCCTAGTCAATACACTCACTATTTTAGAAGAAAGATGTTTCTTAACCCACTTCTTTGCTCCTTGTTTTCCTAACTTCTTCACGAGTTCACCTATGGATCCAACTCCCGTTGCTATCAAAGTAGCTGTTATTACAATATTCAAAGCACTTCCCAAAGCACCTACGGAAATAAGTCTCGTAGCTTTTTTCTTTCCCTTTGCTTTGTATTTTATCATGCTATCTTGTTTAACTAAATAATCATTTCCTAAAATCATTTTCAGCTCATTTATAAATTCCTCTTTACTTACTCCTTGCTTATCCAAAGAAGATTCTTGCCTTTCATATTCTTTTTCTAAAAGAATATTGTAAAGATCTCGTTCTTTTTCATTCATTTTGGTCATGTCATACTGATGTTTAGCTATATCCAATCCCTTATAAGTAGTAAGTTCATTGTTTGTTAGAACAATTCTATCAATTTCACTTTTATTACTTTCATATGCATAAATTCTGCTTATTTCCTTAAAGCCTACAACACTTATAGATAAAACAAAAGCAAGAATGCTTGCAATAAATTTTCTCAATTTTATGTGCATTTTTTTGTTCTCCTTTTCTTTAATTCATATTTTAACCAGTTCAATGGCTTAAGTGGTGAACAATAAATTTTTGTACCCTTGAAGATTATTTATAACCTAGTTATTCGAATCACCCCATAAGTTCAAACAATGAAAACTTCTCTAATGTATAATTTCTTATTAAGAAATCAATCTTTAATAAAGACATTGAAGATTTTTTACAGCTGCTTTTGAATGCCTGTACTTAAGCAGTAACTATAGTAGCAATAAATGTTATATGACATGTAGCAAAAACTGATTCTCATTTGCTTTATCATCATTCATATTTCTTATGATTAATGTACTCTTCAAAATAAGAGCTTGTTGTAAATTGACAAAATAATTATATTAGTTATCTTTTACTTAGTAAACTACTATATTTAGAAAGCAATACGACTAGG
>CAMCHB010000157.1 GCA_945874585.1 uncultured Clostridium sp.
AACAGTTCATAAATACCTCTCAAATTGGATTTTATTATATTATATATTTTTTTGAATTTCAATACCTTTTTTCATTTTACTTTTGATTCTATATGGCAATAATCAATTTTCCAAACATGTAAAATGACTGTTTCCATCCAAAAGAAAAAACTTCTATCTTTTTTAGATAAAAATTTTTTTCTTCGTAAGATTTGTCAAAGTTTCTTCCATATCTCTTGCATATTTTTTCCAAATACGATATAATAATTATAGACTTTGTTATGTTAACCGTATTTAGTATCCTATAAGGAGGGTTTATCATGAAACGGAATTGGAAAAAATTCATCTCAAGCCTTTTAGTCTTACTGTTTTGTTTTGTGACACTTGCTCCTTTTGGAGTTGAAGCAAGAGGTCATAGAGGTTGTCCTGGTTGGGGAGCTCCTCCTCCACCCCCACGTCATCATCGTGATCGTGGTTGGTCTGGCGGAGATACCGCAGCATTGGTTGTATTAGGGCTTGGCCTTTGGGCTATTTCGAGTCATTCCAATGATTCTCGATTAGACGCTATTTACGATCAATTATGTGGATTGCCTTCTGGTGATTACTACATTGAAAAACAAAGTGAAGCTGGTCTTTACAAAAAAGTATTGAGAAAACATCCTGATCTTGGTACTTGGTATTATGACCGTTCTCGCTTTGTTGTTCGGATTTACTAAACAAAAAAGAGATTCTCAAATGAGAATCTCTTTTTTGTTTTCTTCTCCTCTATAACATATTCTCCATTCTACTGAATACAATGGAACAAGAGTATTTCCATAGGGGGTTCTATATGCATAAAATATCCATTGAAGAACGAGCCATTCAATTGGCTCATTATATCATTGACCATAAAGAAACAGTCCGTGGAGCCGCTAAACAATTTGGTATCTCCAAATCCACGGTTCATATGGATGTCAGTAAAAGACTCCTTCATATTAACAAATCCCTTGCTTTAGAAGTTCGCGCGGTTCTTAACGAAAACAAAGCAGAGCGTCATATCCGTGGCGGTCTAGCTACCAAAATGAAATACAGTAAAATGCACAAAACCGGTTAATCTTAAATATTGTCTATGTAAATGGTTAGTATAAATTGTAACTGTACCATTAAGCCGATCATACCAATTCCTTTGGCAACACTTTGTTCCGCATAATCTGCCTTGATTTTTTGACAACTGCCTAGCAATAAGCCGAGTGCAGGTAATAATGGAATAAAGTAGCGACCCTGAATGCCATCAATTCCTTGGCTTTCAGGTTTTGTCCATTGAATGTACAAACTTAGGAAAGTTAAAGCCAAAATAGCACCAATCACCAATAACAAAATCACTTTTTGAAAAAAAGATAACTTTCCTTTGCAACTTTTATCCATGACAGATACAAAAACAAATAAAAACATAAGGGTGTATGGCACAATGCTAACCAATTTGACAAATTCAAACCATCCAATAGAAGATCCGAAAATTTGTGTTAAGTAATTTCCACCATTTAATTCTAAATTATAGAAAAAGCTTTGGACAAAACTAAATGGATTGGTGATTAGTTTTTTGGTTTGCTCACCTGGTGCAGAATTAGCCAATCCAGATAGATCTGCTAAATAACGACCTGAAAAGGCCAACCAACCTAAACTTATTACCATGGCAGTAGACCATGCTATTCCTAGAAATTGCAATTGCTCTTTGCGGTCTTTGTATTTTTCCTTTGGAAGCAAAAGCAACATACCAATAAATGGCAAATAAACAATCTTGCAAGAGGCAATCAAAATAGAAAATACCGTTAGGATAATCTTATCTTTTTTCGTTATTTTTTCTTTGTTTGCATCAAATGCAATCGATAAAATATAAGCCAAATAGAATAAAGCTACAGCAAATGTTACGCCATCTCCAGACATAGATGAAATTCCCTCAATTAAGGCTGGTATATAGGCAATACAAAGCAAAATATTTTTTCCGAACGGAATTTTTTTAATAGCCTCATACATAAGGAACAAACACAATGCCAAATTAGCCAATCTTCCGATATAGGCTAAAATAATCGGTGTTTTAATAACCACTCTAGCCACAGCAATCGCTATGTCTTCTGCCGCATACTGAATTGGTGAATACACAGCTGAAGTTACAATATACACATCATTGGTGGTATCATTGTTATCAATCTTGTTTTGAAGTTGCTTGATAACTTCTCCATAATTCATATAGGTCCAATCTGGACAAACAACACTTTTCGGTAAAGTGGATTCCACATGTCCCTCTTGATTCAGTGCCGTTACCAATTTTCCGGTTGATATTTCATAAATACGGTGCCAATGAGCATGTTCATCATGACTTTTATACATTGGCATAAACACGATAAACAAAATACAAATAATTGGCATGGTATAGAGAAATATTTTTTCTGGGGTGATATCTTTTTTTCGATAAATAAACCACGATAATCCTATCACAAGTGAACTTACTATCACTGCTGATACAATATAGCCTATCAATTCTCCTTGTGACAAATCTTCTTTAGCAGCTCCCAAATGAACAGAACAAATCGTCAAAATAACGATAACCCCAATCAACAAAGCTAGGATTATTTTTCCATTTTTCTTTAATTTTTTCATGTCTCTCCCTCTTTTTCTTTTTTCAATCGTTTATTATAACACATTTTTTTCTTTTGTGCTGTTCTTATCTTTTATTTCTTGACTTTCGTTCTATTTCTCGATATGATGATAATAATATTTTATTTCATAAGGAAGGAGATTTTATTGTGTTTGTTATTAAAAGAAATGGTAAAAAGGTTCCATTTGACGGCACGAAAATAGCCATTGCTATTAAAAAGGGATTTGATAGTATCCTTGTAGATAATGCCAATTATCAAGTGCCAAAATATTTCCCAGAAGACTGCAATTTGGTCTATCATGCCGTCATTGCAAAGATTCAAGATGCAAAACAGGAAAAAATTAAAATTGAAGAAATTCAAGATTTTATCGAGCAAGAATTAAAAAATCATGGCTACCAGGATGTTTATGAATCTTTTTCCAAATATCGATTAACCCGTTCTCAATCTCGTGAATCC
>CAMCHB010000158.1 GCA_945874585.1 uncultured Clostridium sp.
ATGAAATGACAAACTTTGAAAGAAAAAAGTTATACAATTGAAAGAGTCAGAAAGGAGGGATAAAAAATCAATGACGATCTATGTAGATGTCGCGCTATTGGAAAATGTACTTATGAATTATATTATTTTATTTACAACTGGAATTATAAACAAAGCAAATATAAAATTTTTGCGCATTCTTATAGCTAGTACGCTGGGAGGCGAATATGCCGTTTTGGCTTACAGCCAAATTTTATCCAATACCGTTCGGAGTTTTTATTAAAATACTCCTATCCATTGCCATGATTTATATCTCGTTTCGCGCTGAAAATGTGATTCGATTTATGAAACAATTACTCATTTTTTATTTATCTACTTTTACATTGGGTGGTGTAGTATTTGCTTTTCTATATCTGGTAAAACCAACTGCTGTGTGGATGAAAAATGGTGTATACATGGGAACATATCCAATAAAAATTGCATTTTTAGGAGGAATAGTTGGATTTGTTTTGCTCACCATTGCATTTCGTGTTATCAAAGGAAAAATACATAAAAGAGATATGTATTGTGCAGTAGAAATTTATATGAATCAGAAAAGTGAAAAAATTATTGCGCTGCTTGATACAGGCAATTTATTAAGAGAACCAATTACAGGAATACCAGTTTTAGTGATTGAAAAGGAGGCACTCAGCAATTTATTGCCACCCAGTATTTTAAATCATACCAATGATATTATGAATGGAAATATGGGAACAATAGAGGAAACGTACCAGAGCAAATTTCGCATTATACCCTTTCAATCATTAGGGAAACAAAATGGAATGCTATTGGGGATAAAAGCAGATAAGGTTATAGTGGAATACGATGAAAGAAAAATAGAACATACCAATATAATTTTAGGAATCTATGAAAAAGAATTATGCAAAAGCCACATTTACAGAGCTCTAATTGGTTTAGACTTATTAGATGGGAGTGAACAAAAAAATGAATATTTTGGAAATGTTAAAGTATAGCATCAATCAAATGTATGTAAAATACATTGTGAAAGAAACGATGGATGATAAAACAGTTTATTACATAGGCGGAAGCCAAATATTGCCGCCGCCACTGAGTAATGAAGAGGAAGAAAAAGTTTTAAGAGAGTTAGAAACACAGGATAATGAAAATGCAAAAAAAACATTGGTTGAACGAAATTTACGATTGGTTGTATACATTGCCAAGAAATTTGAAAGTACAGGGGTTGGAATAGAGGATCTGATATCCATTGGAACCATTGGTTTAATGAAAGCGATCAATACTTTTAATACAGGGAAGAATATCAAACTTGCTACCTATGCTTCTCGTTGTATTGAAAACGAAATTTTAATGTACTTGCGTAGAAGTAATCGTATGCGCGGAGAAATTTCCATTGATGAGCCACTCAATCATGATGGAGAGGGAAATGAACTATTATTATCTGACATTTTGGGAACAGAGCCAGATGTAACATCTCGCCGTATAGAAGATGAAGTGGATCGAAAATTATTGAAAGCTTCCATTGAAAAACTAAATAAACGAGAAAAAAACATTATGGAACTTCGCTATGGATTTCAAGGAGAAAAGGAAAAAACCCAAAAGGAAGTAGCTGATATGTTACGGTATATCACAAAGTTATATCTCGCGATTAGAAAAGAAAATTATTGGCAAGATGAAAAAAGAAATTATGAGCAAGACAGGGTAATATTTGAATAGAAAAATCCTTCTTTGGCTATACTAAAATTAGTAGTATGTGCCAAAAAGGAGGTTTTTCATTTGATGAACAAGGTAGAAATCTGCGGGGTTAACACATCAAAACTACCATTATTAACGAGTCAAGAAAAACAAGAATTATTTATACAAATCAAACAAGGTGATCAAGAAGCAAGAGAAAAATTCATAAAAGGAAATTTAAGATTAGTATTAAGCGTTATACAAAAATTTACCGGTAGAGGGGAAAATGCAGATGATTTATTTCAGGTGGGCTGTGTTGGACTAATCAAGGCAATTGATAATTTTGATATAACACTCAATGTACAGTTTTCAACATATGCGGTGCCGATGATAATTGGAGAAATTAGACGATATCTAAGAGATAACAACATGGTTCGAGTCAGTCGATCGGTTAGAGATTTGGCTTATCGAGCATTGCAAGCAAAAGAAAAATTAAGAAAAGAAAAGCACCGAGAACCAACCATTCATGAAATTGCACAGGAGTTGAAAATCCCCAAAGAAGAAATTGTGATGTGCTTAGATGCTATCCAAGATCCGGTTTCTTTGCAAGAACCAGTTTTTAATGATGGTTCAGAAAGCATTTATGTAATGGATCAAGTCAGCGATCGAAAAAATACAGATGAAATGTGGTCAGATAATATCAATCTGGCAGAGGCTATGAAAAAATTAAATGAAAGAGAAAAAATGATCATTCAAAAAAGATTTTTCTCAGGAAAGACACAAATGGAAGTCGCCTCAGAAATAGGAATTTCACAGGCTCAGGTATCTAGACTAGAAAAAAGCGCAATAGGACATATTAAAAAATTATATAAGTAAGATAAAAAGTGGAAATAGAATTTGTATCTGTTTCTACTTTTTTTCGACTGAAAAACCAAAAAAAGATTGACTTTTGCTTGAAGAAAGGATATATATAAAATAAGGAGGAAGGGAAATGCTCATTTTCTTATGTTTAGCTGTTATATTACTTGTCATAGACTGTAAATGTATCAAGAAAAAAGGACAAGCAGCTATTTGGGTAGATATGTCAAGAGCCATTTTGATTATTTTTATTTTAGAATTGAGTCTTTTTCATATAAATTCTTATCGTTTATGGGGTGGAAATTATACAGAAACTCACTATGATGTTACCAATTTAACCTCATCACAAGAAATAAAAAAGGTAGAGGATCAATATGTAGTTAAAAAGCAAGCCGAAGCTTATGTTACAATTGAACCAGTAGATCAAAAGATAGGAACCATTCATTTAAATATCAATAGCAATCAACCTATTGATTATACGGTATGCTATACAGCTGTCTCTTATACACATCTCCGAGCCCACGAGACCGAGGCTGATCTC
>CAMCHB010000159.1 GCA_945874585.1 uncultured Clostridium sp.
AAGAATTTATACAGTAGCATAAATTTATGTATTACAAATCATTTTATTATATCTTTTTGAGTGCGAATCACCCAGTAAATCTTTGTTCACTTATTGCTCGCACCGCAATGACTAAAGTATTAATGTTTCATCAACGGCTATCCCATTATCCACACCAATATGTTCCACTTTTGTTTTATAACTATTTCCTAAATAATAAAATCTCAAACTATCTACATTTTCATCAATAATATCTGTTAATAAAGATTTCAGCATAACACATTGTGCATTATCAAGAATACATTCAAATACAGAATTTTGAACCCGCCGTCCATAATTTACACATTGCTTTGCAACCTTTCTTAAACGCACTCTGCCAGCGGCTGTTTCTGTATTAACATCATAGGTAATTAAAACCAGCATTTTGTCACCTCATTTCCACAAAAACACAGGATATGCATCCAAATCGCCTCTGAGATATCGTGCTAAAAGCATCGCCTGAACATAAGGAACCATTCCCCATTCAATTTTTTCTTTCAAATATGGGTGAGTAATAATTTCTTTTTTCTTATTCTGCCACTCTGACAACAGTTTTTTTCTGGTATCAAAGTCCATTAACACCGCCCCGTTTTCTTTTTGCGTGAAATTTTTTCCATTAACAATCTTCTTGTTGATAAGCGATAGTACAAAACGATCAGCCATAACAGCACGTAATTCTTCTATCAAATCTAACGATAATGACGTTCTTCCCGGTCTGTCTGTATGCATGAAACCAACATAAGGATCCAATCCTACCACTTCTAAGGCGGAAGTAATCTGATTATTCAGTAACGTATATGCAAACGATAACATTGCATTTACATTATCCAATGGTGGTCTTCTATTTCTTCCATGAAATTGAAAGTCCTTTTTCTGTTGCAATATCAATTCGTCAAATACTCCGAAATATATACTTGCAGCTTCACCCTCATATCCCCTAAGTTGCTCGATTGAATTTGCATTTTGGATATATTCAAGAAATTCTTTCAATTTTACAGATGAACTCTTAACAGCCTCTACATCTATCTGCATAGGATGATCCCTGATTGCCCTCTCCAAAATCCATCTTGCATTATATACTTTTCCAAGAATGCAATTCTTAGCTATATCCAAACTGATTTTTTCGTCACGGCTGCTTAAAAATTGTTGTTGCCTTAGAACAACATTTCCCTTTATTTTTCCTGTAACTCTTGCTAAAAATTTTCCCTGAGGAGTAAGATAACACAAAGAAATATTCTTTTCTACACATGCTCCCATCAATGCCGGACTTGTTCCCCTATATCCAAACGAAACTATGCCTTCAAGATTATGTAATGGTAATCTTCCTATTTCTTTTTTATCATCATATACAACAATATTTTCTCCATCCAACCCCAAATAGCTATTTTCTGAAGTAACATACAATGTATTAAGCAGTTTTTTCATTATGTATCCTCCAACATCTTGCTGACATATGCTTTAACGGAACCTGTTTTCATAAGTTTGGGCAGACAAATGTCTTTCAATGAACAGCCCGAACAAGCCTTTGTTGTTTTTACTTTAGGAGTATATTTTCTCTCATAATACCCGTGCATTTCCTCAAAAATACTCTTTACCTGATTTCTGATTTCTTCAGTAAATTCCACTACCTCTCGTCTTCTTGTTTCACCATAATACAATGCGCCTTCCGGAATTTGTGTTAAAAACATCTCTTCTAAGCACATTGCCTGTGCCGCAAGCTGCAACTTATCCTCATCGCTTTCTTTGGGTTTACCCTTCTTATATTCAACCGGGTAAACTGAATATAAACCACGATGTCCTATAAGTTTTATGCCTTCATCACATTTATGGAATTCTACTATATCACATTCTCCACTTATTCCTATACTTCTTGAAGAAACCGGAAGAGCACGAACTATAAGCACATCATTTCGTTTTTCTATAAGATATGGATCATGAGCCTTCTTATGCATCAATTCACCTACAACAGTATGCTCGTTTTCAGCCCATTGCTGCTCTACATGAATAAGAGCCCACTGTCTTCTACAAAATTTGAAATGCTGTATCCCGGAAATCATCAAGTAATCATCTTGCGAATATTCCATTAAATCATCCTTTTCATTTCTACAGAATCTGGTATCGCATCTTCATGAATTGTAATTGTATAATCCTGATATTTTCTTGGATATTCAACACCATCATTTTTCTTTACTTCAATAGCATCAAATAATTTATATGCTGGACAATCTCCAAGTTCTTTACTGTGCTTAAATACTATAAGCTCACGAACTGCCATCTTTCCTCTTGCTGCAGAATGATCATTTTCAAACATATTGATAATTGCATCCCACAACAATTCCAGATCATCTTCTGAAAATCCAGTGACTCTTCTTGCGAGATTAGCTGAAACGTAACCCTCTGCACGATACAATCCATATGGTACTATACTCTTCCTCCCCATTTCATTACTCTTATTTTCGGCATCCTTTTCAGTTGTTATAGCAACTCTTGTAATAGTTATCTCCTGACTGATTACAGGATCAATACTTCTTGCAAACCCAAGCTGTACCGGGCCTCTTACCTGACCACAATTCAGCGAAGCCTTTACAAAAGTTGTCATCACTGCTCCAAATGTACGAATATCATAAAAATTTTCACACATATAATCTTTTATCTTTATATCAGCATCTTTATCCGATTTTTTTAACTTTTTCAATGCTTCTGTGACCTTTTTGTCATCCTGTTCCTTTATCCCAAGACTTTCACAGGCCTCACGATCACTTCTATTAAGTGGTATA
This sequence comes from uncultured Clostridium sp., assembly GCA_945874585.1. GTDB lineage: Bacteria > Bacillota > Clostridia > TANB77 > CAG-508 > CAMCHB01. Next base: position 2,796 of record CAMCHB010000159.1, read on the forward strand.
TTTTCCTTAATATAAATTTTATAGCCCTGCTCATCTTCTTTAACAGTTTCAACATAATTACGAATTTTTCGTTTTAAACAAACATCTGTTACAAGACCTAGACCACTTTCAGGATCAATACGTGGCATATTTCCCGCATCCGGATCCCCATTTGGATTTCCGTTTTCTACATCAAATAGTATTACAAATTCATACCTGTTTTTTATAACCTCACCCATTTACTTGTCCTCCTTTTTTTCGTACTTCTTCTGTGTCTGAT
>CAMCHB010000160.1 GCA_945874585.1 uncultured Clostridium sp.
TTTATAGTATTGTTCGGATATATGTACACAAAATACATTTTGAATTATACATAGCCGATTGGTTCATCGAGAATCAATCGGTTTTTTCATGCCCATTTTTATACATAGCCAGTCCCGTAAAAAAGGATTGGCTATTAAATTTTTCGAGGAAGGAGGAAACCACATGACCAAGTGTAAAGTAATCGCCCTTGCAAATCAGAAGGGAGGGACAGCCAAGACCACAACGACATTAAATCTGGGAATTGGTCTTGCACATCAGGGGCGAAAAGTATTATTGGTCGATCCTGAATATGAAAAATAATGGACAGGTAATCAATATGAATCTGGTCAGTGTTGGAACAATCAATGCATCTTTGGTAATTCCCAGAGAAGTTTTTAAGAGCAGTATTCTGGCAAATGCTTCTGCAATCATTGGACTTCATAATCATCCCAGTGGCAATGTGAAACCGTCAAAAGAGGATATGATTGTTACGAGAGAGCTGCAAAAGTGCGGACAGCTACTGGGAATAGAATTGCTGGATCATATCATTGTCGGTGGAACTAATGGAAAGATGCTCAGCTTCCGAGAAGAAAAGATGTTGAATGTGACAGGAAGGATGGATTGGGAGAGATAGAAGAAAAAAGAATTAGAAGTTTTTATTTATTGTAATATTTCATGTAGCGGCATCAGTAAAATAGTGTCGCTACAAAAAGCTGACTTATACATTGATATTATATGCATAACTCAAAATAAAATTGTTAAAAATAGAAAAAGAAACAATATATAACGAAAAAATCTCTAAATAAGAAAATTTACATTGACTGAGAGAAGAGTAAAACATATAATAAAGGTGGAGGTGTATAAGAATGTTAGTAAAAGTAAGTGTTGAAAATTTTAAATCTTTTGATAAAGCAGCAGAGCTGACAATGATTTCCTCAAATAAAATACGAACAAATGCAAATCACAGGTTAAAGATAAAAAGTACCCAGTTATTAAAATATGCAGTAGTTTATGGAGCAAATGCATCTGGAAAGACCAATCTGGCATTGTTCTTTAAATTTTTTAAAGATAGTGTCTGCAATGGTATTCCGATAGAAGCTACACAGATGTTTTGTAAGAATCGGCAGGAGAATAAGGAACGAGAAAGTAGTTTTGAAATTCAGATTACTGTAGGTGACAAATTTTATGCTTATGGATTTTCGGCAGTTTTAAGTAGACGAAAAGTAACCGGAGAATGGTTATATGAATTATATCAGAATGGTTCAGCAAAATGTCTCTTTGAACGAGAAGGAAGTAAACGTCCGGTGTTAAATGATGGTATTACGCTGACAAACACAGAAAAAAATAAATTTGAAACCTATGCAGATGATTTTGAAGGAAATGAAACATCTTTGTTCCTGACAGAAATGAATCGTGGAAAAAAATATAGCACACGATCTAAATTATTGTTCTTCCGGGATGTATATGATTGGATTCAGAATCATATTTCGATTATCACACCGGATACGCCATTGATTGATTTGGAATATTATTATGATGATAATTCGCTGAAGCTGATTAACAAATTGATCAAAACATTTGATACGGGTATCAGCCAGGTAAAAATTGAAGAAATTACATTGGATGAGTTATCAAATGCATTGCCGAAATCAGTATTTGATAAGATGATGCAGCATGTAAAAAATAGAATGGAAGAGCAGGAAGAACCATCATTCAGAATGACGATGAGGTCGAAGGAAACTTTCTTTAATATCGAAGTTGAAGGACATTCTGAACCGAAGGTCACAACAATCCGGTTGCATCATAATAAGTCATTTTATGAGTTCGGTTTTGATGAAGAGTCTGATGGAACAAGAAGATTATTCGATTTGATGGATATGCTGTTGAATAAACGAGAAGATGTTCTTTATGTTGTGGATGAATTGGAGAGAAGCTTACATCCGAAATTGACAGAACGATTTTTGCAATTGTTTATGCAGCTACATGATGAGCAGCGTATGCAGCTATTGTTCACTACACATGAATCATCCATTATGGATCAGGCTATTTTTAGAAGGGATGAAATCTGGTTTGTAGAACGTAACGCAGAAAATGCAAGCTCTATTTATTCCTTAGATCGTTTCAAGGAGAGGTATGATAAGGTGTTGAGCAAGGCATATCTGGAAGGAAGATATGGTGCGATACCGGTATTTTCAACATTCGATTTTGCGCGAGCAACGAGTCAGCCGGATGTGCTTGCACAGACACCTGACGACTGCCGCGACAATGCAGAAAGAATTTCTGCATCGAGAGAGGAGGAGTAGCCTTGGCTCCAGTAAGAAGTTATACGAATTGGAATAGCAGAACTACAGATGAAGAAGAACAGATTGAGCCTTATCGTAAGTACTTTTTCATATGTGAGGGTGCAAATACTGAAACATGGTATTTCAAAAAGTTAATTGATATCCGAAAAGAGTTAAATATTCATCCATTGATCGATATCCGGTTACTTGAAAAAACAGAGGGAGACAGGGACATTTCATTTCCAAGACGTTTGATTGAATTTGCAGAAAATCAGAAAGAAAATCCGGAAATAGCGTTTGATAAAGAACGGGATAAGATGATTGTTGTATTTGATGGAGATATTTTTGAAGAAAAAGTATTTGATTATGATGAACTAGTAGCAGAAGGTGAAAAGAATAATATATTAGCGGTTAGCAATCCAGCATTTGAATTGTTCCTGCTGTTACATTATGAAAATTCATATGAAGATGATATTGAGCCGAATGCTGAACAGATTATCCAGAATGAAAAAGATGGACATCAGACATTTATCTATAAGCTGTTACTTGCCAGAACAGGAATCAATCCCAAAAAGAATTCTGCAATTGGAGAACTGGCGAAGAATATAGAGATTGCTATTGAGCAGGAAAAGAAAATCAATGAGGATATTCATCAGTGTAAGGGACAGATTACATGTAATATTGGTCGGATTATTGATGATATTCGGAATGATGATGGAAAATAAGTTGTTAGATGAAAAATAGGGATGGAAAGATGCAGTATACCCTTGCAAATGCAGCAGAATTTTC
>CAMCHB010000161.1 GCA_945874585.1 uncultured Clostridium sp.
GCAGCGTCAGATGTGTATAAGAGACAGCTATAACATAGTTAAATTAGCTGGGAGGCTGCCCGCCCCCAGACCCCCGTTTTACTGGTTATCAATAAGAACACGACAACCGATGTGCCAATACGCATTCGAAGAAGCGGCGTTCAAATTCCAATACCACAAGCCATCGTGAGCCCCATCGGCGAAATTACCACCAACAAGAGCGACCCTGTTGCCTGTGTTTTGCCAGTAGTAATCACACATATATGTAGATGTTCCTCCACCGACTTCTGTTGGAAATCTAAAGAATGGCTCATCAACATCTAATCCAAGTGTCTTTGGATTTCCATTTGATGTACAGTTTGTATAAGCTAATGGTTTATAGTCTCCATCGAATTTATCACTTACATATTTTGAATGGTCTTTACAGATATATGCAAGATGATCTTTAATATTTATTCCGTCAACCCATTGCCAAATATTTGCAAATATATTTTCTACACCTCTATAAATCATTGAGTGATATCCATCATTATTTAAACAACCTGATTTCATTCCTAAACTATCGCATTGTCCAGTTTCTTGTGCCATTGTACATACAAAGTTATCAACAGCAATATTAACTGCAGCACCATCAAATGTTAAAGCAAATCCTGTAACACTCTCTCCTTCGTATGCTTCTATTGCTGTAATTTTTCTTGCATCTGCAACTTGTGTTCCTCCATCTGATGTACCAATTCTTATAATTTGTCCAACATAATATCCTGATGCACTACCTATTATTGCTCTATTTGTATTATTTTCTGCAACAATAGTTTTTACATATTTACGATTCATAACACCATTTCCAAGCATTGATTGAGAATTGTAATTTGCATATTCTACCAAATAAAGCATTTGTAATACAAAATATCTCCAGTCTAATTGAGAGAAATTATCTCCAAGTGCATTTGCTAAAGTTCTAAATGCTCCAATAGTTTTATTAGTCGTTGGAACTAACCCACTATAAGTATGTAGTACATCATCTACCACAGCTCCGTTATATCTACCAACAAAAAATCCGTCTATTTCCATAAATCCTGCTCTTGGATAATCTGCTAATAATACATAATCGTAATCATTGTCCTGGTATATACTCCAATAAGTTTTTGGAACATGAGTAAATACATCTCCGTTAGTTCCATCGAATTTGAAGTTTGCATCTCCAAACCATGCTTTTATTTTCTTTGTTGTTAAATCATAATTACAAGATTTTATTTCAGACCAAGGAGCAAGTTCATCAAAATCATTTTCTACAGTTCCTCCGTTTTTTGTAGCATTAGCAACTTTTCCAATGCTATCTAATATTCTCTCCCAAGCCGAATTAGAATTATTTGTTATTTTTCTTCTAATTCCATATACATGACCTCTTGTTGTTTCTATTTTGTCAACATCCTCTTCCAATTCTTCAATACGAGCATCTATACTTGCAAAAGTTTTATCTTTAATAGTAGATTGTCTCGCATTTGTAACTTCTTCATCTTTTATTTCTATTGTTTTATTATTTTTCGTTAATGTTTTTCCTCCCAATGTAAGATTTTCCAATACATTAACCTGAGCACCTGCAGCTATATTTCCTAATTTTGTTTTTTCTGCAGTTGAGTAATCTTCTGTTGACAAACCTTTACCTGAGACCTTATCAACTTTGTTTCCACTTAAATCACTGATTGCATTATCAATAGTGTCCCAGTTGTCATTCATAGCAGAATCAATATCAAAGTTGCTATTTAAGTCTTCATCATCAGAAGTATTCCATTTAAATAAATTTAAAAAAGTTGTTCTTAAAGACATTTTTTAATCTCCTTCCTAAATTGTTATTTCTTTTCCATTTAAAAAGAGCTTGCCATATATTTGCAAACCCTTTCCTAAATCAGCTCTATACATTCCATTAACTGCTACTCCTTCTTGAGCAATTGCAATTTGTGGAGTTCCAGAGCCTAAAATCAAATCAAATGTAAATTGTGACAATCTATCTTTTACAAATATTTTTATATTAAAGTTGTTTGTAACCGAGAAGCCTTTTGCTCCATCGTCTCCTTTAATAAGTCCTCTAAAAATGAATTTATTTCCATTAAAAGTTAGTGTTAAATCCGTTGTCCCTGTAATCCATTCATTAGATGATGTTATTTTGTATTGATAATAACATTTCACTATTCCATTCATAATATTGCCAAAAGACTGATTCCAGTATTCGCCTTCAAAATATAATTCTGTTTCTTCTCCAACACCATTAGTTCTAGCAATTTCTGCTTTAGTTATTTTTATATTAGAATAATTATAAAATGCACTTGGACTAATTTGTTTGGCTGTCGAATTTCCTCTTGAGTCTATTGCATATACTGTAAATACATTGCTCTCAACATTATCTATTTGTCCACTAACATTTGATGATCCTGAGTATGATATTTCTTTTTGTTTTTCTCCAATAACTGCTCTGTATTTGGTTATTGTTGCATAGTCTTTTCCAATAGCTTTATTAGCTGCGGAAATATTTATTTTTACATCAGAATAACCTTTTATTATTCCTTGATTCCCTCCAGTCAAAATTTTACAAGTTTCATCTGTATCTTCATAAGTAAAATTATTTGAATTAGTTATTACTAAATTACCGTAAAAATCAACATATTGTGCTTCAGTATTGCCATTCATTGTCGCAATTCCAACATTAAAGGCTTGTGAATTGCTATTAGGCAAATATTGAAACATTGATTGTATTTGTGCTGCAGTTATTATTGTTTCACTTTGTGTAATTCTTCTAGTATTGTCTGGTGTTTCAAAGAATATCTTATAAGTGCATCCTGCTGGATTTGAAATATCTTTGAACTCTAATTTATCAGTAGTCGTTAACTGTATTCCAGTTGTTACATTAAGTTTTATTCCGTTTTTATATAAGTTACCAGTTACTTTATTATAAGTATTCTGCTTTATAGTTCCAGTTGTAACTACTACAGACCCATCCTTGCTTGTTGCTCTTAATTTTATATTATAGTAAGTATTCATTGAAAGACTTGTAATTGTAAAAGTACCACTTGCA
>CAMCHB010000162.1 GCA_945874585.1 uncultured Clostridium sp.
ACACACTGCATATCGTCGGCAGCGTCAGATGTGTATAAGAGACAGATATAATAGATATATATATAGAGCTGACCGGGATCAGCTCTTTTTCTTATAGACTTCGAACAACTGTTGTAAAAGATTTTCGTTGTATGGAGATAAAGGAGTTCCAGAGCAAACGATTCGAAGTGTCTCTAAGAGCGAATCAGATAACTTTCGATTTTTCTCTAAATCCGACTCCTGGAATTCTCGTCCTTCTTTACTTCTAGACGAAGGAAGGAGTTTATCCATAACTCGTATAGCCGACGCATTTGACATTCCACAAACTTTCCCTATAACAGAGACTTTTGTATCTAAGTCTCCCTTTCTAGCTGCCAAAATGTACGCAGATTTATATGGAATTGATTGGAACTCTTTTTGCAAAGTTTGACTTGGAAGACTTATGAAGAGCTCATAATAAGCTAACGCGTTGTAAGCGGACGACTTAGTTCTAAAAACCAAGTCTATCCAAGAAGAAAACGTTGTCGAAGAGAAACAGCTCTTACTTAGTATCTTTCTTGCATTATAGATTTTTTCTCCTAAAAGAAGCACATGCTGTTTCTGAATTGCTTTTATCTGACTGGTTAAAAGTTTAACTGATAGGACATCTTCTTGGTACGATTCCTCGTCAGACAAAGCTTGATCATCGGATAAAAAAAGCCGATCCAAACTCTGGCTTTCTTCCGAATTCAAAGCTATTGAAAACATCTCTATCGAAGGAACTTTTTTCTTAAATTCTTGCGAAGCAGATGTCTGATTTTTCTTAAAAAAGACGTTAGCTTCTTTTTCAAGTTTATTCACAGTGTCCTCTGGGAAAAGTCTTGTTTGTGTTCGAAGTGCAAAAGATTTGCTATTTCATATGTTAAGCTTAGAATGTCTGCTGCGGCTCTGGAATGTGGATACACGTTAGCTACAGAGTCTTCTTTAAGAAGAGAGCGGCTTAAGGATACGTCTCGTCGTATTTTTGTTGAAAAAGTCTTGTTTTCGTAGATAGACTCGATGATGTCTATGTATGTCCGGTTTGTTGAATTTCGGTCATCCCAGAAGGACAATATTATTCCAAGAATATGGTCGTCATCTTGTTTTCCTATAGAGATTAAAAACTCTCGAATTTTCTGTAGTCCAAGAATAGAAAATGGTTCAGGAGTTAAACACGCTATCAATCTATCTCCTGCAATAAACGCCTCTTTCGTTAATCCTCCAAGACTAGGAGGAGTGTCTATTATGCAGACATCGTAAAAAGAAGCGCAAAACTCATCTAAAAACAGTTTTAAATTATTTTTGGGGATGATTGACGTTGATGACAACCTAAATTGCTCAGACAAAAACGAGGAAGGAATTATGTCTACACCAGGTTTTTTTGTTTTGCAAACGATTGATTTTAAACCAGTTGAGGCGTAAACTATATTGTGAAGGCCTTTTTTGTCATTTGTGACTCCGACCCCCAATCCAGAAGAAAGATTGGATTGGGGGTCGAGGTCGACCAGAAGCACTTTTTTCCCTAAGAACTGAGCTAGATTGCATCCCACGTTTAGGGAGAGAGTTGTTTTACCTGTCCCCCCTTTAAAAGAGCAAAAAACTAAGGTTTGCAAATCGACTCCAACGTTAGAGTTAAAAACCTATTCCGCCTTAGAAAACATATCTTTTCTAGACAAGATGAGCATAATCAAAGCCTTTTTTAGCTTTAAACTGTTATCCTCTAATTTTTCAAGAACAGGAGAATCTGGGAATAATCCTAAAGAGTTTTCTATTTGTTGTAGCAAGCTCAAAATTAGTGAGACACTTTTATGATAGAGTTCTAAGGGAGAATTTAAAAAAGTAACTCGCTCTTTGTTTACTCGTATTTTTAGATCTAATTCAGGGAAGTCTTTCTCTACATCTCTAACAATTTTAATAAAATCGTTTCTCAGTTTTCTTTTGTTTTGCATAACAAACCCCGTAATTAGAACTGTTTCCTCTAAATATAAAACCGATAAGAAAAATCCAATAAAATTATTTAAGCGTTTGTTTGAGGTATCACCTCCAAAAAAGAAATATTAGAAGTATTTGTTATTCCGAGAATATCGTTCCCATTGGATAGAGCATTAACCCATACAACACCGCTCTCTAGACCTCCTACACGGAGAGAGTATGTTGCTGGTGTTAATCCAGAATTAGTAACACAGGCTTTTAAACTACATAAATTGGGGACTCCAGAAGAGTATCCGTAACTAATCGCGCAGGGCTGAGAGTCTCCTTCTTTTACTAGCGCTAGTACAACGCCACCTTCCATTCTTGATGCAATGATATCCGCCGAAACTAGAAACATGCTTCCAGAGCTTCTAGGAGTTACCGTGAATTTACCTATTTCTGTTCCTCCTACAAGAGTCATGATGTTGCTAGGCGTGAATAAACCATTACATTGTATTTTCCCTGTGATTCTAAAGTTGTTGAAGGCTTTCAATAATCCTAAAGAAGGGTCTGATGTGATTTTATCTAAAATCTCTTGAGCTGCACCATCTACGATAGATCCTGTAATTCCATCGAAAATTTGGTCGCCAAGCTTATCTAAAATAGTTTGGTAAGCTTTTTCAGCATCTAACCCGATATTTACTGAGGCATTGTTTTTCTCAGAGTTTATAGTCAAAGAAATGCCTTCAGAGGCAGTTATTGTTGCTGCGACAGGAGTCGTCTTTGTTCCAAGTATTATCTGTTGGTCTGTAAGAGGTTCTGTCATTTGCCCGACTTTAATATTGTCTGCAAATACACAGTTGCTAGTATTATGCAAATAAAAACCAGAATTTCCCATTTTAAAACTCTTTTTATTTTGAGCTTTAAATAAACTGGCTTTTTTGTTTCAAGCTTGTATTAATTGTGCGCGGTTTGTTCTATTTGTTCCATTTGCTCTTTTGATTGTTTTGTTATTTCTTCGAAACGTTCTTTGTTTAAATAAAGAATTTCTTTTCTGGAAAGTTTGGATGAATCCATAAATTCGATTTGCTTTCTCCTAGAAAGGAACCCCAATTTAATTGCTATTTCTATAGATC
>CAMCHB010000163.1 GCA_945874585.1 uncultured Clostridium sp.
GATTTGATTTAATCCCTAATTTAATTGAATCTGTTAAGGGATATATGAAACATGAAAGTGATGTTTTGACAAAAGTAACAGAACTTAGAACCGCTTGGGCTGGTGCTAATTCTGTTGGTGAAAAAGCTACTTTGGATAACAAATTAACGGAATCTTTAAAATCTATTATGGCAGTTGCTGAAGGTTATCCAGATTTAAAAGCAAGTCAAAATTTTTCTGAATTACAAGAAGAATTAAGAACAACTGAAAACAAAATTTCATTTTCAAGACAATTCTACAATGATAGTGTAACTGCTTATAATACAAAATTACAAGTAGTACCTACTAATATCATTGCTTCTATGTTCCATTTTGAACCAAAAGAATTATTCCAAGTTGAAAATGCAGATGTTCGAAAAAATGTTAAAGTAGATTTTAATAAATAATTCTACGGAATGAGGTAAAAATATGTTTGAAGATATCAAAAGAAATAAAATGAAAACAGGTCTTATTGTTTCTATTTTCATTGTTGTCATTACCTTAATTATTTATTACATCTGCACGTATTTTGACTTTGGTCCATTCTCCATTGTATATGCTTTAGCTTTTTCTTGTATTTCTGCTTGGTTGTCTTATTACAATTCAGATAAAATTATTTTATCCATGAATCATGCACGTCCTGCTACTCATGAAGAAGATCAAAAATTAGTCAATATTTTAGATTCTTTAGTAGTAGCTGCTGGTCTAGAAGATAAACCAAAATTATATGTAGTAGAATCAGATCAAGAAAATGCTTTTGCCACAGGTCGTAATCCACAGCATGCTGTTATTTGCGTCACAACTGGCTTGTTGGAAAGGTTAGACTACTATGAATTAGAAGGCGTTTTAGCTCATGAATTAGCTCATATCAAAAACTACGATATTCGCTTATCTGCTGTTGTTACCGTTATGGTAGGACTTGTTGTTATGTTAGCCGATATTTGCTCAAGAGCTATTTTCTGGGGAGTAGGCGAAAAAGATGATGACGATCGAAATGGAAATCCAATTGTCATGTTAATTGGAATGGTTTTATTAGTTTTATCCCCTATTTTTTCAAAACTAATTCAATTGGCTATTTCTCGTCGAAGAGAATTTTTAGCCGATGCAACAGCTGTTCAATTCACTCGAAATCCAGAAGGATTGATTTCAGCTCTTGAAAAAATCAGTCAAGACACAAGTGAATTGCAATATGCAAATGAATCAACTTCTCATATGTATTTTTCAAATCCTTTTAAGAAAAAAGAGGGCAAAAAGCAAAGAACCGATTGGTTTTCAACTCACCCACCAATCGAAGCAAGAATTGAAGCACTTAGAAATATTCATTAAAATAACAAAAAATCTTATGACTTAAATGGTCATAAGATTTTTCTTTTTTATCGAATGTATTCCTTGCTATCTGCATATGGAACATCAGCTTTTGTGAAACTCCAAGGATGATCTGAAACTAAAATTCTCCATAAACTTGCATATGGTTCTAATGTAAATTCTTTGGTTAAGCTACTCAAATCTATTTTGGGTAAAACGTCCAATGGATTTAATGTGTATTCTAGCCCTGTTTCATCGGTATTGGATTTTCGTACTTCAATATGTAAATGAGGTACTCTAGATCCTCCACTTGTACCAGTAATACCAATTACTGTGTCTTGTGTTACACGATCTCCTGGTTTTACATAGTATTCCCTTAAATGTCCATATACCACTCTTCTACCATCATCATTTAGGGTTTCCACTTTATTACCATATCCATCATTAAAAGCATCGTATCCTTCAGTTGTTGTTCCATCAAATTCAGCTAGTAAAACAACACCATTTGCAATTGGATGTACTTTTGTTCCAATATCTGCCGTAATATCAAAACCAGAATGTTGTCTTTCTTTAAACAAAACATAATGATTCTTACGGATACCGTATTTATCATGCTCTGCTACCTTATATTTTGGCTCAATAGGCCATCTATAATTTGTTTTTATTTCTTCACTCATTAACGCTCGATCTCCTCTCGATTTTTTACTTCTTCTAATCTGTGTTTTAGTGCTTCCCATTTTCTTTTTTTGCTGGTAATGTCTTTTACATTGCCATGGTAGGTTTTCACGCCTTTGCAAATTTTTTGCAATCGACTGATTTCATTTTGTTCATACTGCAATTGTTCTTGCAAAATTTGGACCTGTTTTTGATTGCTTACTTTTTTATGTTCTGGATTATAATGATACAATACAATCAATTTGTCTTGCATATCTGCTAAATAATTTGGAATATCTTTTCTTTCAATTTTACAGATATGAACTTCTCGATCTCTTCCATCTCTTCGGTTAACATATAAGCTATCTTTTAGTCCAAAAAATTCAGATACGTATTTAGATGATACATTATCACGATGTAAGGTTGAACACAAATAAATTGGTTTTGTGTTATTCTTATTTTGTGGTTTTTCTAATTGTCTTTTTAATCCCTCGTAAATCAAAATTCTAGCTGTTCCGGCATGTCTTTTATGAGGATCTGTTATGTAGGTATCAATCTCAATCGCATTTTCTGTATTGGATTCAAAATAAGGTTTCCTATCGAAGTTTGGCTTTTCATAGATTTTTAATTTTGATTTTTGCAATATCGCATTGTACTCTTGTTCTGCCTGCCAATCCATAGTCTTTTCCATCTCTTGCGCTGTGTGATTTTTCATTTGATCTAAATCTATTTTTTTACCAAATTCGGTTGCAATATCTTGCGCATTTGTCCAATAAAATTTTTCATATTTTTCAAACAATTGCGGATCTTTTCTTTTTTCCTGTTCTTTACGAATATAGTCTGACATATATTGATTAAAGGTTTCACGTAAAATACTTTTTTCGTGGAAATGGTTTCCTTCTTCTTGTATCTCATGTTGCAGGAAAGCTGTCATATCATGATATTCTGGATGTTCTGCTAATAGTTTCTTTCTTGTGTCTTGATAAGCCTTTAATTTAAGCTCATACATTTCCAACACTGTCTCTTATACACATCTCCGAGCCCACGAGACCGAGGCTGATCTCGT